>JBAZUW010000015.1:0-27498 GCA_041661205.1 Phycisphaerales bacterium | reverse complement strand
CAGGCAAGACAACCAACCAGCCGATCGACTATAAGACCAACCTGCCGGGCGTGTACGCCATCGGCGATGTGATCGGCCCGCCGTGGCTGGCCCACGTGGCCTCTGAGGAAGCTGGCCTGTGCGTCGAGCGCATCGCGTGGCGGGCTAAGAAGCTCAATCACGAGCCGATTCCGTTGGACTACACGGTGATCCCCGGGTGTACGTATTGCTTGCCGCAGGTCGCGAGTGTGGGGTTCACGGAGCAGAGACTCATCGCCGAGGGCAAGGTGAAGGGGAAGGACTACGACGTGGGGACGTTCCCGTACAGCGCGCTGGGCAAGGCGATCGCCGCGGCTCACACCGATGGGTTTACGAAGATCATCCGGGGTCTGCCGCGGGGCGAGATTTTGGGCGCGCACATCATGGGCGACCAGGCCACCGAGTTGATCGCCGAGCTCTCGCTGGCCCGTCGACTCGAAGCCACCAGCGAAGAGATCATCTGCACGGTGCACGCGCACCCGACGATGCACGAGAGCGTGCGCGAGGCGGCGCTGGCGAGCGAAGGCCGCGCGATTAACATGTAAAAAGGTATTACGAATCCCACGCGCAAGCGTGGGGCCGCATTCGTACTTTAACCTGCTGCAGCTCCCGGATCGCCGGGGGCTGTTTTTGCTTTCCGAGCCGGCGCTCCGCAGCTGTACCTCCACGACCCGCGCTCGCGCGTGGGGTTCGTGAAAGAATGACGCCGCGAGAGCCGCGGCGTCATCCAAGAGTGCAGCATGCCATTTCCCTGACGACTCACTCATCGCCGCGGGCGGCCGCCGATCGCGAGGATTGGGAATCCTGGCGGAGGGCCGCCATCAGGGGTTCGTCAAACCGCGAAGCCGCGGCTGACTTTTCGTTCTTCGGCATGCGGTTGAGGTCCATCGACAGCACGGAAATCTGCTTGCCTTGGTCGTTGATGACAAACCACTCGATGCTGACATGGTCGGCGCTCAGCACGCTCACCACCTCGCGCACGTTGAGGGGTTTGCTCGAACCGGGCAGAGACATCTGCGCCGAAAAGCTCACGCTGTTAGCGCTGTCCGCGCCACTGGACTGCGCTTGAACGCTCGCGTCGAGGCGGCTGTCGCGCCAGGCGCTGGTGAGCGAGCCACCCTGCTGCTGCCAGATCGCGCCGCCGTCGTAGTCCTTGCCGAAGAGGAACCCATCAAAGCGGGCGGCCACGCTGGAGCCGCCGTTTTCAAGGCGGATCGAGGCGTTCACGATTGAGGACGACATCTTGCCGTCGAGCTGGCGACCCTGCACCGAGCCCTGCCATTCGCCGGCCAGGGCCCGCAAGAGGCTCATGGAGTTGGCGACGGAGCCGGGCGACTGCGAGCCGGAGGGGCGCGACGCGTTGGCCTGGGCCATCGCGCTGGGGGCAAGAAGCACACCGGCAAGAGCAACAACGGACGCGGCGCTGCGAAGAGACATGTGCACACTCCATCGCCCCACCCGGCGGAGCGGACCTCCAAACTCCAGCGGCGAACACCACGCCGCGACCGAAGGGAATGTGCAAAACGAAAGGGGGATTGGCAAGGCGGGGGATGAGGTTTTCCTGCGACGTGACGGTACAGATGGTGCCACTAGAAAAGCCGCGCCACAGTGGCGACGGTCCGCATATCAAGATCCGGAGCCGTGCCGCAAAATGTGTTTTTTTTGCCGTGCAACCTTGTGTGCTGCCAACTGTTATCACCGTCGTCGTGCCGCGGCGTATTGATCCCTAACGGGCGAAACTACTGCCCCGGCAGAGTGTTCACCAACCATCAGCTAGTCGACGCAGCCACCGGCGCGTTGCAGGCCCCCAGAGAGGATTCGATCAGCATGTTCAAAGCAAATGCGTCGGGGCACACCGCCACCCTTGCTTCAGTTGGAGTTCTCGCCGGTCTGGCCGCTGCTTCGTGTGCGGGCGGCGTTGCCTTCGGCCAGTGCCAGCCGGGGTGGCAGGCCGACTTCGGCATCAACGGCGTCGACGGCAACTACAACAGCCTCTCCGGCCCCGTCACCGCCAGCATCTCGTGGGACCCCGATGGCCCAGGCCCGCAGACTCCGGTTATCGTCTTCGGGGGCGAATTTGGCTGGGCCGGCAGCGCTCACGGCTCTTGCGTCGCCTCCTACGACCCCGCCACGGGCGAGGTCGTCTCTCTTCCAGGCCTCTACCCGAGTTTCTACGCCTCGAGCGGCGTCTTCGCCCTCGCCGTCCTCCCCAATGGGGATCTCATCGCCGGCGGCTCCTTTTACAACAACGGTTCCACCTCATACCTCAACCGCTGGACCGGCACCACCTGGGTCAACTTCGTGTACCAGCCCGTCGGCACCGTCCTCGCCCTTGACACCCTCCCCAATGGCGATCTCATCATCGGGGGCGCCCAGGACAATGGCCCCTTCGGTCTGCGACTCATCCGCTGGAGCAACGGCGTCGTCACCAGCCTCACCTCGGGGTTCCCAATCTCGACTTCCTCCCCCCCCGCCTCCATCACCCATCGCGCCAACGGCAACATCATCGTCTGCAGTTCGGTTGAACCCTTATTCAGCCCCAAATACATCGCCGAACTCACCCCCTCGGGCTGGGTTTCCATGCTCCCCGCCAACAACTCCACCTTCCCCTTCGCCGTCCGCGTCCTCAGCAATGGCGACCTCATCGCCGTCGGCACCAACATCACCGTCGCCGAGCCCGCGGGCGGCCTCTCCACCACCGTCGCCCGCTACGACGGCTCCGTCTGGCACCGCCTGGGCCCCGCCGACCAGTTCCCAGTCTGCGCCTCGGGCTCGGTCATCGACGCCATCGCCGAACTGCCCAATGGCCACATCGCCGTCGCCGGCTCCTTCCGCGACGCCCTCAATCCCCAACAGAGCGCCGACCTCCGCGTCTGGGACGGCACTCAGTGGAACTCGCTGAACGATCACATCGGGACGTCCAGTTACCAGCCCAGGGTCGGCGGCCAACGCATCCAAACCCTCACCCCACACTCCCAATCCAACCTCTTCGCCGGCGGCAACTTCTCCGCCAGCCTCGCCCCCACCTCCACGCCCGTCAGCCACATCGCCAACTACGACGGCGCCCAATGGCGACAAATCGCCGGCGGCTTCGCCATCGCCGACACCGATCCCATCGCCGTCAGCCGCGTCTCCCTCACCAACTTCTCTCCCCTCCGCGATGGCCGCATCTACGCCCAGGGCAACTTCACTTGGGCCGGCAACAACCCCGCCAACGGCGCCGCCATCTTCGATGGCTCCGACTGGACCCATTTCCCGGGCGGCTCAATCACCGGCCTCGAAGACGCCATCGCCCTCACCGATGGCTCCCTCGTGTTCCGAGGCACCTTCTCCAGCGTCGCCGGCATCCCCGCCAATGGCCTCATCCGCTGGTCGGCCCAGAACGGCTTCGAGAACATCGGCGACGTCGCCGGCGGCAACCAGCAAGTCCAATCCATCCTCGCCCTCCCCACCGGGGGCTTCATCGTCTCGGGGTTCTTCACCAGCGCCGGGGGCGTGCCCGCCGCCAACATCGCCCAGTGGAACGACGGCGTCTGGTCGCCCCTGTCCAGCGGCCTTGACGCCGGCGCCACCCAACTCATCGTCTCCCCGCTCGGCGGCTTCATCGCCTCGGGTACCTTCACCCAGGCCGGGGGCCACCCCGCCAACCACATCGCCCGCTGGGACGGCTCCCTATGGCTCGCCTTCGGCCCGGGCGTGCCCGTGCCCACGCGCCTGGCCGCCGGTGCCGATGGCCGCGTCTACAGCGCCGCCTCCGTCGACGGCTCCCTCAGAAACCTCTCCGTCCAAACCTGGGAAGGCGCCGCCTGGACCCCGGGCTTCGCCGACCGCCCCGCCGGCGCCTTCGCCGTCGGCTCCACCGAAGAAGGCGATGTCTTCTACATCGCCCAACAGACCGCCCCCATCAGCCTCGGAGGCGGCACGCTTCCCGCCTTGGGCCTGGTGACCGGCAACACGACCCAGGCGCTCGACTTCTTCGACGCCTCCTTCGCCGCCGTCGGCAACGCGGTCGTCTCGCTGCGAGGCGCCGCGGGTCACCAGATGATTCTCGATAACCGCAGCGACGTCAGTCTCTACAACCCCGTCACCGGCCAACTCGAGTTCGAACCCCGCTTCTACAACCGCTACATCCTCACCTGCCCCCCCACCTGCGACCCCGACCTCAACCACGACGGAAACGCCGACCAATCCGACATCGACTATCTCATCAACGTCATCGCCGGTGGCGACAACCCCACCGAGATCGACCCGGATTTCAACCGCGACGGCAACGCCGACCAGAACGACATCGACGCTTTGCTCGATGTGGTTGCAGGTGGGGCGTGCCCATAACCGCAACTCGCTGGGGATTCAGCAGTAGGGATTATGACCCCGGGTACTGCTGCATGCGCCTCTCGGAGAGAGGGGGTACCCCCTGAGCCCGGCTACTTCACCGCCGCGCAGATCTTCTTGGCCGCGTCCGTCAGGTCGGTGGCCGCCTGCATCGTCGGCACCTTGCCCTTCGCGTCTGCCAGCAGCTTGCGGCCCGCGTCCACGTTGGTCCCTTCCAGCCTCACCACCAGCGGCACCTTGAAGCCGATGCTGCCGTCCTTGTTCTTGAAGTTGGTGGCCGCGTTGATGATGCCCTGGGCGATGACATCGCAGCGCATGATGCCACCGAAGATGTTGACCATCACGCCCTTCACGTGGGCGTCGCTGAGGATGATGCCGAAGGCCTCGGTCACGGCCTCTTCGGTGGCGCCGCCGCCCACGTCAAGAAAGTTCGCCGGCTCGGCCCCGTGCAGCTTGATGATGTCCATGGTGGCCATGGCCAGCCCGGCCCCGTTCACCAGGCAGCCGATGGTGCCGTCGAGCGCGATGTAGGTGAGCCCGAAGGTGTGGGCCCGCGCCTCGGCGGGGTTCTCTTCCATCGGGTCTTCCATCGCCTGGATGTCTTTGTGGCGAAAGAGCCCGTTCTCATCGAAGCTGAACTTCGCGTCGATGGCCATCACCTTGCCCGGCTGCCCGGCGGCATCCGCCGTGATCACCAGCGGGTTGATCTCGGCCAGCGTGCAATCCTTCTGGGCGTACAGCTTGGACAGCTTCAGCATGATGTCCGCCGCCTGGTTCACGTGCTTGCCCTTGAATCCAAGCTTGAACGCGATCTGGCGGGCCTGGAACTCTTGCAAGCCCAGCAGTGGGTGGAGGGGCGTCTTGATGATCGCCTCGGGCCGGTCGTGGGCGACTTGTTCGATCTCCACGCCACCTTCGCGCGACGCGATGAGCACGTTGCGCCGTGTGCGGCGGTCGGTCGTCACCGCGAGGTAAAACTCTTCGCGCCCGCCCCCCTGGCGTTCCGCGATATCCACGCCCGCGGCGATCAGCAGGCGCTTCACGTCCAGCCCCTCGGGCGGGGTCTGCGGGCTCTTCATGCGATTGGTGAGCATGAACCGGGCCGCGGCTTCGGCCTCGGCGGGCGAGTTGACGAGCTTCACGAAGCCGGCCTTGCCACGACCACCCGCGTGCACCTGGGCCTTGACGACGGCCAGCGAGGTGGCGGCCCCGGCGACGGCGGCCTTGTACGCCCCGGCCGCGGCTTCGATCGACTCGATCGTCTGGCCTGCGGGGGCAGGAATGCCGGCCTGGGTCAGTAGCTCACGCGCCTGGTATTCGTGGATCTTCATGGGGAGATGGTACCGCACCGAGCGATGCGGGGCAGGAGACCAAACCTAAGGGAGTTGGCATTCGACACCCACCTGTTTTCCTGTCACGCGGAATGCCCCGACCGCGGACCCGGCGAGGGCGACCCGAGCCATGAGAGTTCACGTTCGCGCCATGTGAACCGCGGGCGTGATACGCCCTGTTTTGGGAGCTTGAAAGGGACGGTGCCAGGCGGCGCAAGACCTGGGCGCGCGCCACTGATCTGTTCAACAAGCTTGAACGAGTCAGTGGCACGCGGAATCACTCGTCATGGCCCTTGATTTGTCACTCTCGAGAATGGCTTAGGGACATGCACCGCCGGCAACAACGTTGATCAACGAGTCGACGTCACCTTGGTCGATGTTTCCATCCTGGTTGAAATCCGGGTCGATATTGGTGGGGTTCGCGCCACCTGCAACGACGTTGACGAGGTAATCAATGTCGCCCTGATCGGGGTTTCCGTCTTGGTTGAGATCCGGGTCGCACGCCGAGCCGCCAAGGGGCGACCAGAACCCTGAGTAGAGCGTGAGATCGGGTCCAAGGAGCGTCCCCACCACCGGCTGGCCGAACGTGGCGGAGAGCGTGAGCCCGCCGCCGGTGGCACTGCTCACCCCGCCTCCGGCGATGACGTAGGAATCGATGGAGAGTTGGCCCATCGCGGCCGATGAGGCCAGACCACTGAGAACAACCACGAGCGTGACGTTTGCATTGTGATTCAGCATGAGCGATCTCCACGTGGGCCCTACTGGCCTGATTGTTTGCGTTGCGATTAACGATTTGCCGCCTGGGCAGCCGCGGCTTCCAACGCCTCGGCCCGAGCATTTGACTGTGCTACCTCGTGCTGGCGCATCTGCCACGACTGGGTGTCGCTCACGTTGGTATTGACGACTTTCCGCTCCGTCCACGGGCGGACGACCTGGTAGTCAAGGTATTGCTTGCGGACGGCCTTGACTTCCCAGTCAAAGGCGTAGGTGCCGCTGCCGCGTTGCAGCTCGCGGACTTCGAAGCCCCCCACTCCTTTGCCCACCACCGCCAGGCCCATGGAGTCCGCGGAAAGCGGCGTGACGATCACAGTGATGCCCTGCGACGAGGCCAGGTCGGCGAAGTGATCGGGCAGGGTGATGACGGCGCGGCCGTTGACGAGCGTGCCGGTGCCCCGCTCGTACATCGCCGCCTCCGGTCCTTCGATGCAGGCGTAGTAGATGTCGGTAGACGGATCGCGGGGGTTGGGCTCGACGAAGTTTTTGATGCTGCACTGGAGTCTGGACCGGTTGGTGCCCCAATCACAGTCCATCGCGCCAATGATTGCGGTCGAGGCGTTGTTGACCAGTCCGTACTGGTACCCGTTCCCGAGCGAACTCATGATGGCGGCGACATTCACATTGTCCGATCGCAACGAAAGCAGGTAGCCGCTGTCGCCCGCGTTGCCGGCAGCATCGATACGAACTCTGCCTCCAACGTCCAGCAGACTTGCAGGGGAGCTTGTGCCGATGCCAACACGCTGGTTGGGCGTGACGGACAGCACCGGAGTGTCGCGTTGCTCTACGACAAAGGCCCCGGAGGCATCTTGCCCGATGTCGACCCAGCCGGGGTTGGCACTGGCGAAGCGAAGTTGCGGGCGGTTGGTGCCGCGCCCGTCGAGCTCTGCGGTCAGTTCGGTGCTCCGCACCTCTCCGAAGTCAAAGACGCGAAAGATGTAGGATCCGTCGCCCCTTTGGATCTGGAAAGGATTTGCGGTCGCTCCATGAACGATGAACTGATCCGCACGGATGGTGCCCGCGACCTGGAGATTCGCGAGTAGATCCGAAACGCCGATGCCAACCCGGCCGTTGGCGTCAACGTTGATCCCTCTCGTGGCAAGGCTGAACGGCGTGGGCGAGAGGCGTTGCCGCCCGTTGATCGCGCGGAACTGGTCGCTGCCGGCCGGAGAGGCGACTTCGATCTGCACCCAGACTGCGCGGTTGGTTGTAAACGGGGCGGCGCCGAAATCTACGGTGGTTGCAAAGAGCCCGTTGGCGACGGGCACGTTGGCTTGTGTTGCAGGGGTGGTTAGCGGAGAGCCACCCGTCTGCGTGGCGTAGGGTGTAAAGCGAACGTCGACCGCGCCATCGATGGCGCTGCCAGCGTCTTTGAGTTGCCCTTGGTAAGTAAAGCTCGTGCTCGACTGAGCGAACGCCATCGACGCGCTCAGCGCCATGCCCGTCATGGCCGACAACACCAAAGTCAGAAGTGGGTTTTTGTAACTCATTGTTTCGTCCTTTCAATATTCTGTTTCGCACGCGAGTTTGTTGAGTTGGGGCTACTTGGACTGCTCGGCCTGAGTGTTTACCAGCAGCCTTTCCAGCCGCGCGATCCGGGCCTCCAGTGCCGCGTTCTGCATGCCGAGCTGGTCGTTGGCGGCCTTGAGCTGCTTGATGGCTTCGACAGCGACCGGGGTGATCTTGCCGTAGTCTATGCCGACGGGCTGGCCGGTTTCGTCCTTGGCAACGATGTCGGGCAGTACGTCGTTTACCTCGTCCGCGATGAAGCCGATGTCGCGGGTGCCGCGCACGCTCTCGGGCGCGAGGTTGTTCCAGGCGTAGGAAACCCCCTGGAGCCTCATGATGGAATCAAGGGCGTTGGAGAGGGGGACGATGTCCTGCTTGAACTGGCGCGCCGAGGTTTGCGTGAGCGAGGTGCAGCGGATGTTGCCGGCGACATCGAGCTTGGCTCCCGGGGTGTTGGTGCCGATGCCGACGTTGAGCGCCGTCGTGAGCACGAAGCCGGGCGAATCCGACTGCTCGACCACGAAGCTGCCGGAGGCGTTCTGGCCGATGTCAATCCAGCCACCATTTCCGCTTCCGAATCGGAGCTGCGGCCGGTTGTTTCCGCGACCGTCGAACTCCGCGACGACCTCGGGGCTGCCGATGTTTCCATAGTCGAAGAGGCGAAAGAGAAAGGATGAATCATTTCGACCAACGACAAACGGGGTGGAGTCAAAGGGAGGCAGCCCGATGCCGATGCGGGACGCACGAACATCGCCGTTCACGTCGAGCCTCACCGCCGGTGTGGCGGTGCCGAGGCCCACGTTGCCGCTGAAATCAGCATTACCAACAACGCTCAGTTTGTTGACAGGCGTGTTAGTTCCCAACCCCACGTTCCCCGTAGGTGACAGGACCATCGGCACACCGAACGTGGTCGTGTCTCGAATCAGCAGCGACCCCACCGGTTCGACGTTTTCGGAGCCGGTGGAGATCAACGACCAGAGGTGCCCCCCGGTGGTGGTGTTCCCGATGTTCAGCCAGGTGCCGATGGTTGATGGACTGGTAATGCGAACGTGATTGGTGTCGGGCCCGCCCGAGACCAGCAGGGCGGCGCCGGGAGAGTTCGAGCCGATTCCCAGATGCCCGAGCACGCCGACATCTCCGGCGCTGTTTACGTTGATGCCGCGAGTGGCGATGCTGAAGGGCGTGGGCGCGAGGCGTTGACGCCCGCCGAGGGCGAGGAACTGCCCGCTGCCCGCGGGCGAAGCGACCTCGACCAGCATCCACACCGGCTGGTTGGTCGTGAAGGGGGCGGCCCCAAAGTCCACGACGGTGGACAGGAGCCCGTTCAAGACCGGCAGGTTGCTCTGGGTCACGGCGCCGGCGAGGGGCGCGCCACCGGTCTCTGCGGCATAGGGCGTGAAGCGAACGTCAACCGCGCCGTTCACGGCGCTGCCGGCGACCTTGAGTTGGCCCTGGTAGGTGAAGCCCGTCTGTGTTTGGGCAAAGGCGGAGGGCGCTCCGACGAAAGTCGCGGCGGCGAACCCCGCGGCCATGGCCCGCCAGGCGTTTCTACGAGCATGCGTACCAGAGTTCATAAACGCTCCTTTGAAAGTGAGGCGTGTGCTTCGATTGCCCTCCGTCGGGCGGCTCATGCCTTTAAGCGAAGCCGGACGCGGAAGCGGATCAAGAATCTGCTCACTCAGCTCCGCAGCCTCGGAAGTGTGTTGGATGTGGGCCAAACTGCCTCTAGGCTTCGCTATGGACCCGCAGCCTTTGCCCGACACCGAAGCGACGATTCTGATGTCCGCCGCGGCCAGCGGCGATGCTGCCGCCCGTGACCGCCTCTTTCCCTTGGTGTATGACCAGCTGCGCAAGGCGGCTCAAGTGCAGATGGGCACAGAGCGTTCAGACCACACCCTCTCCGCCACCGCGCTCGTGCACGAGGCGTATGTGAAGCTGGCGGGGCCAAGGCGACTCCCCTGGGCCAACCGTGCCCACTTTTACGCCGCGGCGGCCCAGGCCATGCGCCGCGTTCTCATTGATCAAGCCCGGGTCCGGGCCAGCAAGGTCCGAAACGCCGAGGAAGCCCGCCAGGCGGCGATCAATCTCACAAGTTTGCCGAATCTCGACTCTGAACAGGAATCTGCCGGATTCCTGATCCTCGAAGAAGCTCTCAGTCGCTTGGAGAGAGCGGACGAGGAGGCCGCGGCTGTGGTGCGCCTTCGCTACTTTGCGGGGCTCACGGTGGAGCAGGCGGCCGCGGCACTGGGCGTGTCGGAGCCGACGGTGAAGCGATCCTGGGCCTTTGCCCGGGCGTGGTTGAAGGAGGCGATCGAGGCGGGCCGGGTGTAGATCGGTGTCGGGCGGGAGCAACACATGTCCGAACCGAATCACGAAGAGCTGCGGCGGGTCTTTGACCTCGTTGTCGGGCTTCCCCTAGAAGCCCGGGGCGAGGCAATGGCGCGCGAATGCGCGGGCAATGAAGTCCTGCGCGACCGGCTTGTCGCGATGCTTGCCGCGGACCAGGATTCCCGGTTTCTGGAAGCCGGGACCGAGGGCGCCGCCGGAAGTGCCACCCTTGGTTCACTCGACGCCAACGCCGACCCTGCCGGCGTGGACCCGTCGGCACCCACCGAGAACTCATCGCGCGGCGGCAGCGGCCCCGACGCCAGACACCTCACCGAACGCTTGGCGGTTCACTTTGCCCCCGTCGCTCACGATGCCCCCGGCACTCGCATCGGTCCGTACAAGCTGCTGCAGCTCATCGGCGAAGGGGGCTTCGGCACGGTGTATTTGGCAGAGCAGGAGCGCCCGGTCGTCCGAAGGGTCGCGCTCAAGATCATTAAGCTGGGGATGGATACGCGTCAGGTTGTCGCCCGTTTTGAGCAGGAGCGCCAGGCCCTGGCGATGATGGATCACCCGGGAATCGCCAAGGTGCTGGACGCGGGAGCGACCGATTCGGGGCGGCCGTACTTTGTCATGGAACTCGTCAAGGGCGAGCCGATGACCGAGTTCTGCGATCGGCGCAACCTGGGCATTCGCGAGCGTCTGGAGTTATTCGCGCAAGTGGCTGCCGCGGTGCAGCACGCGCACACCAAGGGGATCATCCATCGCGACCTCAAGCCCCGAAACATTCTGGTGGCCAATCGTGACGGGCGCCCCCACGCGCAGATCATCGACTTCGGTATCGCCAAGGCGATCGCAGCACGGCTCACCGAGAAAACACTCTTCACTGAGCACCGCCAGCTCATCGGCACGCCCGAGTACATGAGCCCCGAGCAGGCCGAGGGCCAGCTCGACATCGATACCCGCACGGATGTCTACTCGCTGGGCGTGCTCCTGTACGAACTGCTCACCGGGAGGACACCCTTTGATGAGCACACGCTCCGCTCCGCGGCCTACGCCGAGATTCAACGCATCATTCGCGAGGTTGATCCCCCAAAGCCCTCGACTCGCCTGAGCGGATCAAATGAACTGCTTGCGAGCGTCGCCGCCCATCGCAATACTGAGCCACGCAAGCTCAACCCGCTGGTGCGGGGCGAGCTGGACTGGATCGTGATGAAGGCGCTGGAGAAGGATCGCTCGCGCCGGTACGAAACCGCCATTTCGCTGGGGCAGGATGTTGCGAGATATCTCGCGGGCGAGGCCGTGCTGGCGGTGCCGCCCAGTGCGTCGTATCGCATTCGCAAGTTCATGAGGCAGCACCGTGCGGTAGCGAGCGCCGCGGCACTGGTGGGCGCTGCGCTGGTGCTGGGGCTGGCGGGTACGTCTGTGGGGCTTGCGCGGGCAAACGCCGAGCGACGCCGCGCCGACGCTGCCGCGGTGCAGGCAACATCGGCCGCTGAGGTGGCGGCGAAGGCCGAACTCGCCGCCCAGGCCGAAACGCAGCGAGCCGAACGCGAGCTTGCCCGCGCGGTGGAGATCAAGCGTCTCATCACCCAGATGCTGCAGGGCGTCGACCCAAAGCGGGCGAAGACCGCCGACAAGACGTTGCTCATGCAGATTCTGGGCGACGCGGCGGCCCGACTGACTCGGGGCGAGATCAAAGATGAACTGGTCGCGGCCGAACTCCGTGCCACCATCGGCTCGGTATACGACGCGCTGGGCCTTTATTCGCAGGCGGACGAGCACCTGAGCGCGGCGGCCACCGTGTACACCCGTCTCAAAGGCGAGGAAGACCCGGACACCTTGGGCGTCGCAGGCACGCTCGCCAAACTGCGCTACGACCAGGGCAACTACGCCGAGGCCGAACGCCTGCGGCTGAAGACCCTGGAAATCCAGAAACGTGTTTTGGGCGAGAACCACCCTCAGACGCTCAGCACGATGTCGAACCTCGCGGCGATTTACCTGACGCTCGGCCGCTATGCCCAGGCCGAAGCGCTGAGCCTCAAGACCCTCGACGCGCAGCGGGCGCTTCTGGGGCCCGAGCACTCCGACACGCTGGGAACGATGCTCAACCTGGCGAACACCTATATCAACCAGGGGCGAATGGCTGACGCCGAGCCCCTGCTTGCGTCCGCCCTTGCGGCTCGAAAACTAACCCTGGGCGACGAGGACCCCAACACCCTCAAGGTCGCGAGCAATCTGGCGGCGGTCTATCGCATGGAGTTTCGCTACCCCGAGGCCGAGTCGCTGTATTCACTCACGCTTGAAACGCAGCGCCGCGTGCTCGGGGTCGATCATCCTGACACACTCAACTCCATGTCCAATCTCGCCGGGATGTATGCAGAACAGAATCGGGGCGCCGACGCTGAGACACTTCTCAAGACGGTGCTTGAGATCCAGCAGCGCGTGCTCGGCGTCGACCATCTCGACACGCTCACCACCATGACCAACCTCGGCGTGCTTTACTTCGACCTCAAGCGCTACGACGACGCCGTCGCCACGTTGCAGCTCAGCATCCCGCGCCTGCAGCACGCCCACGGCGTTCATCACCCCTGGACGCAGTACGCCATGGAAGTTGCCGCCAAGTCGTACATGAAACTCAACCGTCGCGACGAGGCCATTCCGCTCTACTACGAAATCCTCAGTGGCCAGAACGCCGCCGCCGATCTGCCCGACGCAAGCGCACGCACCCTGAACGAAGTCGCCTGGACGCTACTGACGCACGAGATCCCCTCGCTTCAGAATCCGACCAGGGCGCTCGCGTACGCGCAGCGGGCCTGCGCGGGGGAACAGTCCGCCAGCGGCAGTTCGCTCGCCTCATACCTCGACACCCTGGCCCACGCCCAGTTTCGCATGGGCGATGCGGCCGGGGCGGTGAGCACGGAGCAACGAGCCCTGTCGCTCACGCCCAAGGACGCGGCAGGCCGCGCCGACATGGAAAAGGATTTAGCGACATTCGAGGCTGCACGCACGAAATAGCTTCGGTGTTTTGAAGTGGCTCGTCATGCCGCCTCGGTAACGGAGGCCTCGGGCGTCCGCTGCTCCCTCGCCCGCGCGATGGCAACCCCGCAAACGACCCATTCACGAATCTGCGCCGCGCAAGCAAACATGGCTCGGAGAGACGCGCGCGAAGTATTTTTACAAGAACTGAGTTGAAGTTGTCGCCTCGAGGCCTGGGAGCGCCGGACGTCACCCTCGGCGGGGATTCAGCCTTTTCGGAATGCGACGATCCGTCCCGATAGGCGCGGGCGACTGCGATCTAACCGCAAGAATGCACGGCACGATCCGGGGCAAGGAAAACCACCTGCGCGAGCAGAGGCCGCGCCGCCTCGGCCCCGCCGCCGCTCCACTATTTGCTCTCGAGCGCGAAACTTTTTTCATTCTGCGGCACTTAAGCACAGGTACGCAGACGGTAATCACAAGAACGCCCTGGCACTCGCCCTGGGCAGATGCATGGGGACCATACAGATGAAGCGATTTGACCTGAAATTCGTGTGCGCCCTTTCCGCCGCCGTGCTGGCCACCGCCAGCATCGCCAGCGCTCGGCGCGAGGCAACTGTGCAGCCGGTCGATGCCCCCGCACCAGCGGCCGGCTCCCCGCAGGCTCGTCCCAGCGTGGCGATCAAGCACACCCTCACTCTGGAAGGGGCCAATCGCGTGATCGCCGCGGCCATCGCCAAAGCGACTGAGCGCCACGCCGGCGGAGCCATCGCCGTCGTCGATGATGGGGGCCACCTCATCGCCCTGCAGCGACTGGACGACACTTTTGCCGCCGGTTCTGAAGTGTCCACCGGCAAGGCACGAACTGCGGCCCTCTTCAAGAAACCCACCAAGGCCTTCGAGGACTCGATCAACGGCGGGCGATATGCGCTCGGGTCGGTGCGAGAGATGACGCCCCTTCAGGGTGGCATCCCCATCATGCATGATGGCTTCGTCATCGGCGGGGTGGGGGTCAGCGGCGCCCACAGCCAGGTTGAGGATGAAGAGATCGCCATCGCAGGGGCCGCGGCCATCTCCAGGGATCCGGTGACCCCCGCCAAGTAATCGCTCCAGTAAAACCTCCCAATTTACCAGCAGAACATGCCATGTCGCGAGCGGGCGCCAGGTGTCGCCCCTCTTGACCGCTTAGGAAAGGAATCATCGCATGACCATCAGATCGTCGCGTACGCGTGGGTTCTTTGTGTCTGGCCTCGCCATTCTCCTCGTCGCCGCGTTGCAAGGCTGTTCCAGCCCGGGGCGCTGCGTGGGTATCAGCACCGGGGGCGATCCCGCGCACAAAGTGCTCGTCAACGTTGAGAGTGAGGGCCTCGCCATCGGGGGCTACGACCCGGTCGCGTACTTCACCGACGCCAAGGCCACCCCCGGCAGCCCGAAGTTCCGCAGCGAGCGCGACGGCGCTGTGTATCAGTTCGCCACGGCCGAGCACAAGGCCGCCTTCGATGCGAATCCTGAGAAGTATGAACCCCAGTTCGGCGGGTGGTGCGCCTACGCCGCATCGATCGACACCCTCTCGCCCATCGATCCCGAAAAGTGGGAAATCGTCGACGGGCGACTGCTGCTGCAGCACAACCAGAAAGCCTGGGACCTGTGGCACGAGGACCCCAAGGGCAATCTGGTGAAGGCCGACAAGAACTGGCCGGGGCTGGTAGCTCGCGAGGGCGCCCCGCCCCGCACGCTCCTGAATGTGGACGACAAAGGCCTGGCCTTGGAGGGGTACGACCCCACCGCGTATTTCATTGACGGCAAGCCCCGCAAGGGCGACCCGGCGCTCGCCCGCAACTACCAGGGTGCGACGTATTACTTCGTCGATGCCGCACACAAGAACGCCTTCGAGAAAGAGCCCAGCAAGTACGTGCCCAAGTTCGGGGGTTTCTGTGGGTACGCGGCGTCCATCGACGTCGTCTCCCCCGTCAACCCCGAGATCTGGCAGATCCAGAACGGCCACCTGGTCCTGCAGCACACCCCGGAAGCCTTCAAGCTCTTCAACGAAGACCCTGCAGGAAACTACATGAAGGCAGAGATGAACTGGCCCGGTCTCGCGCACGAACGTTGCGACGAGTAAACGCCCCTCACCGGCAAGTCCCACCCTTCGAGACTGCAACACCACACCCGGCAGGAAAACCCGATCATGCTCAACACCCTTTTCGTCATCAGCGCTCTCTGTGTGCCCCTTTCGAACGCATGGGCCGGCCCGGATCAATCACCTCCGGTGCCGGACGCGGTGGTCGACCTTCGCTCCGACACCGGCGTCGCGCTCCTCCAGGGGCAATGGCGATGGACCGACGCTCACATCGTGGACGCAGCCAACGTCGCTCCCGGCGCCGACAACCGTCCCACCACGATCGGCGTCAAGACGCACGACATCCAACCCCACGTTGGCACCCCCGAGTTTGACGCCGCCCCGTGGGATGCGATCTCGCCCGCCGACCTTGAAAAGCGTCGCACCAACGGCAAGCTGGCCTTCGGGTGGTATCGACTTGAACTTTCGGTGCCCGATCACATCGGCACCTTCGCGGCTACCGGTGCCGACATTGTCTTTGAGATCACCGTCGATGACTACGCCGAGGTCTGGGTCGATGGTGCGCTGCCGCAGGTGCTGGGGCAATCTGGTGGTGCACTGGTCAAGGGTTGGAACGCCCCCAATCGCGTTGTCGTCGCCCACGACGCCAAGCCAGGCCAGACCATCACGCTCGCCATATTCGCGGCCAACGGGCCTCTCTCCAACCCTCCCGCAAACTACGTCTGGGTTCGGTCCGCGACGCTCGACTTTTACAAGCCCGGGCGGGCGATGAACCCGGCCCCCACGCCCGTGAAGACCGATCTCACCCGCTTGGACGCGGCCTTCGACGAGATCGTCCCCCCCGGCACCCAGGCAGAGCGCCTGGCCGACGGGTTTTCCTTCGGCGAAGGCCCCGTCTGGGTTCCCGCGGTCACAGACGCTCGCTACGGGGGCGGCGGACGGGGCGGCTATCTCCTCTTCAGCGACCCCAACAAGAACGTGATTCACCGCTATGAGCCGGGCACCGGCGAGGTCTCGATCTATCGCACCAAGAGCGGGTACACCGGCATCGGTGGCGCCAACATCGGCGAGTACCACCAACCCGGTTCCAACGGGCTCGCGCTGGATCCGCAAGGGAAACTGACAATCTGCGAGCACGGCAATCGCCGCGTGACTCGACTTGAGCCCAATGGTTCATTGACCGTGCTTGCAGACCGCTTTGAGGGCAAGCGGCTGAACAGCCCCAACGACCTCGTCTATCGCTCGGATGGCACGTTGTACTTTACCGATCCACCCTTTGGGCTTCCGAAGGTGTTTGACGACGCCGCTAAAGAGATCGCCGTGAGTGGGGTGTACTGCCTGCACGACGGTAAGCTCTCGCAGGTTGTCGCAGACCTCACCGGACCCAACGGCCTGGCCTTCTCTCCAGATGAAAAGTTCCTCTATGTCGACAACTGGGACGAGAAACGAAAGGTCATCATGCGCTACGCCGTTGGCGCCGACGGAAGCCTGGCCGCGCCGACCACACTCATCGACCTCACGCCGATTCAAGGCGAAATCTGCCTGGACGGTCTCAAGGTCGACACCCTCGGCAACATCTACGTCTCGGCGCCCGGAGGCATCCGCGTCTTTTCCGCGGATGGCAAACCCCTCGGGATCATCGCCCTTCCCGAGCTGCCCGCGAACTTCGCGTTTGGCGATTCGGATGGCCGCACGCTCTACTGCACCGCCCGCACCGGCCTGTACCGGTTGCGACTGGGCGTGCCGGGCGTGAAGCCGGCCCGCTAAAGGTCGCTGAGTCGCTGCGGCACAGGCGCACTAAGGCGAAATTCACCTCGTTTCTTATCTCAGGAATCTCGTACCCCGCGTGCGCTTGTCTGCCTTGTTCCTTAAGCAAAGGACCCCGGCGCACTCGCACCGGGGTCCTCGAACTGCCTGATCGATCTCCAATGAGTGACGTCTACAGCCGTAGCAGCGTCGCCGAACCTTCTTACGGGCAGGCTCCGCCCGCAATCACGTTGATCAGTGCATCAACGTCGCCCTGGTCAGCGTTGCCGTCGGTGTTGAAGTCGGGATCGACACCGGTGGGGTTGTCGCCGCCCGCAACGACGTTGACGAGGTAGTCGATGTCACCCTGATCGGCGTTGCCGTCCTGGTTGACATCGGGGTCGCAGGGCGTGGGGGCGCAGGAGCCCGCGAGGACTGGGAAGCCCGAGGCGCTGGCGGAACCCATGCCCGCGACGTCGCTGGCGCTCAACGCGCGGTCGACCATGAAGAACGAGTTGATGTACGCTTCGGCGCTGAAGCCGTCGCCGCTGGTGCAGATGTGGCTGAAAGCTTCGGTGTCGGGGGCGGGGTCGCCGTCGGTGGTGCTGTAGAGGCTGAAGTAGGTGTCCACCGAGTCGTTGATCGGGCCGGTGAAGACCGGGGCGCCGTTGACATAGATGTGGCCCAGAGCGTGATCTGCGGTGACATCGAGCACGAAGACAATGCGGTTCCAGCTGTCGAGGGTGAACGCGCCGGGAGCGGAGTAGGTGGTGTCGCCGCGCTTGTTGTAATCAAGGCCAAGCTGACCGGTGCTGAGAACGCCAAGGAAGTCGGCCGGGTTGCTATTGGTGTTGTTTGAGTTGAGGAAGGGGAAGGAGTCGGTGCAGTCGGTGCAGTTGCTGGGAAAGTAGATGTCGTAGCCGAAGGAGACCTGGTTGACGTAGACGCCCCCGCCGTTGCCGGGGGAGAGGTTGTTGAAACGCAGACCCTCATCGGCGAAGTACGAGGGGATGTGCATGACGTTGGCGGAAGCGCCGGCGATGTTCGGGATGCCGAAGCTGGTGGTAGTGCCAAACTGGGTGATGGTCTCGGTGTTGCCGGGGGTCACCGCATCCCAGAACTCGAGCTGACCGGGGCCGGCGTCGGAGGCGAGGGGCGCGGTGGCGTTATCGAAGTTGACCACGGTGAAGTTGCAGCCCGAGGTCGGGTCCAACACGAAGAAGCTGGCTGTTCCGGTGCCGGTGCGATTGGCCTGATCGAGAACCGTGACGGAAACGCCGTTGGCACCAGTCGGAGCGCTGCTGCCGACGGTCAGGAGGTAGGAGTACACGCCGTCATTGGCGACCGCGTCGCCGTTGGTGCCGTTATCGAACAGGGACTGGGTGGACGAGCCGCCCAGGGCGCTGAGATCGGCCGTGAGGGTGTAGCTGGTGGAGGCGGGGAGGGTGCCGGAGGCCGGGGTGGCGGTGAGCAGAGCGCTGCTGCCGCGCGAACCGAAGCTCGGCGCGATGGTGGCGCTAACCGAGGGGGGCAGGCTGGCGGGAGGAACGATCCCCGCGGCGGTCGCGGCGCCCAGGGCCGCCATTTCCCCTTCAGACCAGACCCGGTTCTCGAAGAGGAAGCTGTTGGTGAAGACTTCCAGCGTGTCGCCGTCGTTGTCGCCGAACAGAATGAAGTAGTCGATCGGAGCCTGAGCGGTGGTGTACAGTGCGAAGCGTCCATCACGCCCGCCGATGTTCTGGCTACCAACCAGCACGCCATCGATGTACTTCTTGAGGCTGGGGGTGGCGGTCAGGTCGACTGTGAAGGCCACGCGATACCAGTTGTTGGCCTGGATATTGCCCTGGTAGCTGCCCGAGATGCCGATGCCGCCGTTGGGGTTGAGGAAGAAGTCACCATCGTTGGCGTTAGTCTCGTTAGTGTTGTAGAAGCTGTGAAAGCCGTTGGTGGTGGGGAAGAGAACGTCGGCGATGAAAGTGTACTGATTGCCGTACCCGCCGCCGCCGTTGGGGCCGGTCATGTGGTGCACGTTGTAGCCGGCGTCGGGCGAATCAACAAAGTCGGTCTTCAGTACGCCCGCGTCGGAACCGCCGATGAGCGGCAGGCCGAAGCTCGACGCAGTACCAAACGAGGAGGTCTGCGCCGGGCGCGCTTCAAGGCTGCCCGGGCCGCTGGTGGGATTCAACGTGTCGTTGAAGTTCCACACCGTGGGCTGGGCGGCGGCCAGACCCGCGAAGGCCGCGAGGGCCGCCGCAGTCACGAACGAACGATTGATCTTCATCTCTAAAACTCCAGTTAAGACGCGAACAAGGGCACACAGGACGCAACGACAGCCAAGGGCTCCGGCGCGGGCCGGGGCTCTTTGGTTCACAGTCGGATTCGGCGGGTCACTCCTCGACCCGTGCACTCAGGGCGTGCACACGATCAGGCCTCGCCCATCCGGGCTGGGCCACTCCTTCCATTCGGTGATGACGCGGGTTCCCTGGGCGGAGGACATCGAGTACCACTCCGCTTCGTTTTCACGCCGCACCAGCGTGTTATCTTGCATGAAGTTGCCCCGAGACTGCAGCGGCCCGTCGTAGATCTCGCCATTCGCCCGTGCGGCCCGGATGTCGGAGAGGAGCTTGTAGAGTTCAGGGGTGTACTTCTGGAGATACGCGATCCGGCGAGAAGCGGCATCGGAAGTCTTGCCGCGCGGCGCGACGACGATGGCTAGGACGCCGTCGCCGGTCTGACCCCCGATGCCGCGATCCGGCGGCAGGGTGGCCCGGGGCGCGGCGTAAAGACTGTGCTCGCTCTCGTCGTAGAACCACAAGGAGAGATCTTCCTCGCCAACGGCGCCCGCGCCGCGCAGATGAGAAGCGGCCACGGCGCCGGCGGCCCCAAGGAGCACCAACACCACGGCTAGCTTGGCTCGACTCTTGACCTTGGGGCTCAAACGGTGCTCCATCTGGCGGGTGCAGGACGCGGCACCTCTGCCTGCTCCTATCGAGGCTCAGACCCTTCGTGGGCATCAAACTCCACCGACCACCAGCATTGATCGCGGTCACAGCGGATGTCGTTGGCATCCAACAGCATCACGCTGCCATCCGCGAAGGCGTAGTTGGCTTTGCGAAAGTGGCGGCGAGCGCCGTAGTCATTCTGCTCTGCTCTGCTGAAGCCATACGACGCCTGGTCGCCGATCAACTTGTAAATCCACCAGTTGTCGCCGGGATAGAGATCCGGCGTGCTGCTGCCACCGTCGGCGAACCAGATGAGCTTGGAAGGGAGCACGACGCTGGAGTACTTCACCAAACCTTCGAGATAGCCGTGCTCTTTCGGCCTTCCGAAGGGCATGGTGGCGTGAGCATCCCAGTAGTGGGCACCCTGGCAGCCGATGCCGCTTTGATTGAACATCTCGTATGGATGGAGTTGACCGTAGAGAAACTTGTACGAGTCGTTGTAACGGATCCGCAGGCGGGCGAAGGAGAGGTCGAGTTGGGAGAGCCCGTCGGAATAGACGGCGATGCGCTCGGCGGGGCAGTCGAAGGCCTTGGCATTTGAGCCGGCGTACTCGAAGAGGTAGACCCGGTAGGTGCCCTCAACGCTGCTGAATTCGGGCGTCGCGTGCGAGTCCTGGATGGGGTTCATCCAGTCGCGCCATTCGCCGACATAGGTGCTGGCCGCGATCGCGAGCTGGCGCTGATTGGACATGCACACCGCGCCGTGGGCGGCGTCGCGAGACTTGCCCAGGGAAGGGAGCAGCAGGCTGATGAGGATCGCGATGATGGCGATGACGACGAGGAGTTCAATGAGCGTGAAGGCCGAAGGGTTGACGGCGCGAGAATGGAACCGATGCG
The DNA here is from genome assembly GCA_041661205.1 of Phycisphaerales bacterium. Classification (GTDB taxonomy): domain Bacteria; phylum Planctomycetota; class Phycisphaerae; order Phycisphaerales; family UBA1924; genus RI-211. Next base: position 6,565 of record JBAZUW010000015.1, on the reverse strand, counting down.
GTTGGAGCCGTCGAATCTGCATTGAGGACCCCCATGACGCCATCTTGAGGCGCCCAAGACTTCTGCTCGCGGACACAACCGAATGCTTGGGGGGGGCGCAGCGCGATTTCAAGTGCATCACAGCTACCTTTACCGAAAGACAATAACTTTGAATGCACTGTGAAGACTTTCACAACGAATGATGTGGGCCGTGTTTAGGAGACGATCACAATAATCCTTGAATTGAACTGGACTCTAAGGGTTTCCTGGAGGACTGCAAGAGCGATCCCCCCCCGGGGCTTCGGACGAGTGCACCCTGAGAAGCCTCACTGGCATGGAGGGACGCGGAACCGCTGCGTTCGTAACGTGCGCAACGGCAAGCGACTGTCGCTGCCCTGGTGCGATACTCGTACCCAGATTCGCGACGGAAGGCGGTTTCTGCGCCTGGTGAATTCCCAGTCGCTGAGGTCCCTTTGAATCGAGGTTTCGTCCTCGGCCAAGCCGACTCGGATTTGGATGCTTCGCGCTCATGCCATGAATGTGAATTCCCTGCGGTGTACAAGCGCAACTTTTATGCAATGTTTACATGGCGCCCTCGCAATCCAAACGCCTTGTCGCGCTTAACGTCTAATCTGTGCCATGAACTCCTTGACACGCGCGTTTGGCATCGGGGTGAGTTGCGTGCTCGCCTCTCGGATTGTGGCACAGCCGCTGACGGTTGGGTCGCCGAGCCCCGGCGCCACGGTCATTCCCACCGGGCAGCTGGTTCATCCGGCGGGGCGCACCGTCGAGATTCCGGCTCGCCCGGTGGACCTCGCTCGATCCGCCGACGGCCAGTTCGTCTTCGTGAAGGAGAACTCCGGCGTCACCGTGATCGATGCCGCGACATGGGCCGTCAAGCAGCGCCTCTCGCTCGGGGGCGCCCCGGCCTCAATGACCGGCATGGCCCTCTCCCGCGACGGAGCCCACCTTTACGTCACCGACGCGTCATCGGGGGTGCGTGACCTGGCGGTTAAGACCGACGGGACCATCGCCGCCGCCCGAACTATTTCCCTGCCCGGGCCTTCGGGCCCCAAAGACAGCAGTTACCCCTGCGGCATCGCGCTCACTCAGGACGACTCCGCCGCGCTGGTCTGCCTCTCCCGCAACAACACCCTGGCCATCGTCGATCTCAAAGACGGCTCCATTCGCTTTTCCATCGACGTGGGCGTCGCCCCCTTCGCAGTCGTCGTGGCGCCGGATGAGAAATTCGCGTTCGTCAGCAACTGGGGCGGCCGGCGCCCGATGGACGGAGAACCCGGCGCCAACTCATCCGGAACTCGTACGCTCATTGACCCGCGCGGGGTTGCCTCCAGTGGCGGCGTCTCCATCGTCGATCTCGAGACGAATGCCCAGATCGCGTATGTCGAAACCGGGCTGCAGGCCAGCAACCTGGCCCTGTCTCGCGACGGCCAAACGCTCTTCGTCGCCAACTCCAACGCCGACACCGTCACGCAGATCGACGTCGCTGCACGCGAGGTAAGCCACCAGGTCGTCGTCAAGCCCGATCCTTCCCTGCCCTTTGGGAGCATGCCCTCGGCCCTGGCTCTCTCCGCGAACAACGAGACGTTGTACGTCACGTGTGCCGGCAACAACGCTGTCGCTGTGATCAGCCTCTCGCCCGGCACCGATCCTTCGATCACCGGGTGGATCCCCACCGGGTGGTATCCGGGTGCTATTCTCGCGAACGGGCCCGACCTCACGATCGCCAACATCAAGGGCATCGGCTCCCGCGGGGCGCGCGAGGATGGGTCGTTCAACAGTCATCGCCATCGAGGTTCGATCCAGCGCGTCCCGATTCCGGACGCGCCGACGCTCGCGGCCCTGACCGCGCAGGTGAAGCGCGACGCCCGAGTGCCCCAGATACTCCGCGCCATGGAAGCTGGGGAACAGCGGGCCGCTGTGAAGCCGGTGCCGGTGCCCGCGCATCCGGGCGAGCCCTCGGTCATCGAGCATGTGCTCTACATCATCAAAGAGAATCGCACCTACGACCAGGTGTTTGGTGATCTCGCCGGTGGCGACAAGCCGCGAGGCAACGGCAAGCCCGCGCTGTGCATCTACGGGCGCGACGTCACTCCCAACCAGCATGCACTCGCGGAGAGCTTCGTACTGCTCGACAACTACTACTGCAACGGGGTGCTCTCGGCCGACGGCCACTCCTGGGCGACCGAGGGTAACTCGACCCCCTACCTCGAGCGATCCTTCGGCGGCTTCACGCGCTCCTACACCTTCGGCGACGACCCGCTCACGTATTCCTCCAGCGGTTTCATCTGGGATCACATACTGGCCGCGGGCTACTCCTTCCGGAACTTCGGCGAGATGAACTACAGCGACATCACGCCCTCGCCGGGGAAGAGCAAGAGCTGGGCCGACGTGTACGAAGACTGGAAGAGCGGCACCCACGCCTTCAAGTTCCCCGCGTCGATCGGGATCGACAACCTTCGACGCTACACCGACCCCGACGCCCCGGGCTGGAACATGAGCATCCCCGATCAGGTTCGCGCCGACCACTTCATCAAGGAGTTCAATCGCTTCGACGCCGAGGGGAGCGTCCCCTCCTTAATGATTCTCTATCTGCCCAACGATCACACCAGCGGCGTCTCCGAAGGCACTCCCACCCCCCGCGCGTATGTCGCCGACAATGACCTGGCCGTTGGGCGCGTCGTGGAGGCGATCAGCCACTCCAAGATATGGAGCAAGACTTGTATCTTCGTGAACGAAGACGATCCTCAGGATGGTTGGGACCATGTCGACGGCCATCGAAGTACCTGCCTGGTGATCAGCCCACATTGCAAGCGCGACACGGTGGTGAGCGAGTTCTACAACCAGGCGGGAGTGGTGCACACCATCGAGCGGATCTTCGGATTGGCTCCGGCCAATCAGATCTACGGCGCGGCACCGCTCATGACGGCCTGCTTTACCGACACGCCCGACGCTAAGCCCTACAGCGCGATCATCCCCCAGGTGCCGATCGATGAGGTCACCTCTGCAAAGCCGAAAAGGCCAGCCGGGCCCGGCGACGGAAACGCCCCGCCATCGCAGAAGAGTTCGCCAGCGAAGAACAAGCAGGCGTTGGCGGCGGAACGGGATCTTGACCTGTATGCCATGACCGCCGCCCAAGACCTTTCCAAGCCGGACTTGGCCGACGAGCAAACGCTCAACCTCGTCTTATGGCACGCCGCCAACGGATTGGGCGCTCGCTATCCCGCCGAGTATGCCGGTGCGCATGGTGCTGGCTTGGCCGAACTAGGGCTACAGCTCGATATGTTCGCCGACCAAGACGACGATGACGATGATCGTTGATCTTCGCCGCAATTCTCAAGACGAAGGCGACACCTTCTCCGCGGGCGAACCTTCGGCCAGTCGGTAGCCGACGCCCGGTTCCGTGATGATGAATCGCGGCTGCGCGGGGTCAGCCTCCAGCTTCTTCCGCAGTTCGCCCGCGTACACCCGGAGGTAGTGCACGTCGCTCGCGTGTTGAGGACCCCAAACTTCCTTGAGAATCATCTGGTGCGTCAGCACCCGTCCTGCATACTTCGCCATGAAGGCCAGGAGTTTGAACTCCATGGGCGTGAGACGCGCCTCACGCCGCTCGGCGGTTGCTGCACCGGCGACCGAGTCGGTAACATGCACAAGTCGAGCGGCGAGGTCCACCTGCAGGGTGCGCCCGCCCGCCGTGCATTCGTACGCCGGGGTGTCGGCGGATCCCGCTGGCCCACGGCCACCGGCCGCGTTGGCATGACGCAGCGCCACCCTTAGGCGCGCGAGCAGTTCGCCCACGCCGAACGGTTTCGTGAGGTAGTCGTCGGCCCCCGCGTCCAGCGCTGCAACCTTGTCACTCTCTTGCCCGCGGGCAGACAGGACGACAATGGGTGTCCGAGACTCCTTGCGGATCTCGCGGGTGACGTTGAGGCCGTCGCCATCGGGGAGCCCCAGGTCCAGCAGGACGACATCCGGATAGGTGGTGACGGCCAGCAGAGTTCCATCGCGGGCCGTGCGAGCCTCTTTGACGCGATAGTGATTGGCTTCGAGCGTGGCGCGAAGGAAGCGACAGATCGGCGGCTCATCCTCGATGATCAGCACGAGCGGCATGTGTGCCGGCGGATTGGCCTGGAGTGACTGAGCACGCGGCTGGCCGGGGGTTGGCTCGTTCATGGTTCACCGTTGCCAGTCCGCCCGGTGCTGATCGTGTCCGGAGACGCATTCGAGCTTCGGTCCTCGGCCGTGTTCTCCCGGTCGGGAGGCACGGGCTGCGGATAATCCACGGGCAGTGAAAAGAGGAACGCGACACCTCGCGGGGTGTTGGGCTCGGCCCAGATTCGCCCGCCATGCACGCGGATGATGCCCTCGCAAATCGTCAGGCCGAGCCCCATGCCCGTGGCGGCAGTGGCGTTCGGACCGCCCTTCTTGCTGGCGCGGCCACGATAAAAGCGCTCAAACACCCTGGATGCCTCATCATCGGCCAGCCCAGCGCCCTCGTCCCACACCTTGACGACCACGCTCGTCTCACTCGTCCACGCCGCAACTCCAAGGGCGGTGCCCGGGCCTGTGTAGCGCAGCGCGTTCTCGACGAGGTTGTGGACCACTTGCGGCAGCATGGCGTTGTCGACACGAATCATGGGCAGATCGCCGGGAACATGCACGCGGAACGGGCGCGAGGCAAGGTCGTCGCGGTGCCGCGCAAGCCCGGCCCCCACGATCTCCTCAACCGTTGTCCACTCGCGGTGCAGGTCGAAGGAGCCGGACTCCAGCCGCGTGGCGAAGACGAGGTTGGCGATGATGTCGTTAAGGCGAGACGATTCATCGACGATGGTGCGGAGCAGGTTGGCGCGGGTCGGCTCGTCGATGCCTTCGCCCTGAAGGGTGCTGGCGGCACCAGCGATGCTGGCAAGGGGGGTGCGGAGATCGTGCGACACTGAACTGAGCAACGCGCTGCGGAGCCGCTCGCGCTCGGCGTTAATGCGGGCGGCCTGCTCGGCCTCGGCGAGCGATACTCGCTCCAGCGCCGAGGCGGCCTGCGACGCAAGCGCTTCAAGCGTTGAAACCTGCGCGGAATCGAGTGTTTCGTCGCTCCCCCCCTGCGCCCGCATGCCGAGCACCCCCACCCGGCCTCGGCTGCCGACCAGCGGCATGTAGCGCCCCTGGGCCGAGGGGAGGGTCGATGTTCCACGCCCGGCGACGCTGCCATGGTCAAAGGCCCACTGGGCGACGCCGCGCTCCCGCGCTTCGCCCTCGCCCCCGCCCGTGAACCAGTCCGGCCCGCCCTGGCCCGCGGCCGCAACGACATCAAGCGACCTCGGCTTTGCAGGGTCACCGAAGCCTGAACCAGTGGTCGGCGTGCAGACGACGGCATCGGCCTGAAGCAAATCGTGGGCGTGGCGTGCGATGATCGCGGCGACACCGCAGACATCTCGTGCCGCCGCGAGTTCGCGCGACAACGCGTGTTGGGCCGCGGTCGTGCGCTCGCGGGACCACGCGCGGAGCCTTTGCTCCCGGGCGCGCGCCGCGAGCGTGCCTACGACAATGCCCACCGCGAGCATGACACCAAAGGTGAGCAGGTATCCGGGATCGTTGATGTTCAGGGTGAAGCGAGGCTCGGTAAAAAAGTAGTTGAAAGCCAGCACCGCCAGCACGCTTGCGACCACGGCCGCGAGACGACCGAACCACAGCGCGCTCACGACGACGCCCGTGAGGAGGATCAACGACTCCTCGGAGAGGTCCGGGGGGCGGTAGAAGGCGAGGCTGACGAGGGAGCACGCCGCGACCACTCCCGTCGTCGCCGCGAGCTCGCCGGCAACACGCCCGGGCGGCTTGGTACGAGCGCTGCTGCTTGCGTCGCTGCGTAGGGGCTGGCTCACGCTGGCGGCGGTTTCGTCGCCTCGAACCACGTAGATATCAATGTCGCCGCTCTTGCGGATCAGGTTGTCGATGAATGAGCCGAACAGCATCTCCTTCCAGCGAGGCCGCTCGGTCTTGCCGACAACGATCCGTCCAACGTTGCGCGAGTGGGCGAAGGCAATCAACTCCGTGGCCGCGTTGTCGCCCGCGAGGGTGTGCGTCGTTGCGCCAAGAGACTCCGCCAGTCGCATGTTCGCCGCGAGCCGGTCGCGATCGCTGACGGAGAGTCTCGCCGTTCGGGGCGTTTCTACGTACACTGCGATGAGGTCGGCGTGCAGGCCCGCCCCCATCCGCTTGGCCGCCCGCACAAGTCTGCCCGACATCGGGCTCGGGCTCACCGCGACGACGATCCGCTCTCCAGCAGGCCACACAGCCCGGATGCCGCGATCCTGCTTGTAGCGGCGCATCTCCGAATCGACCCACGCGGCGGTGCGGCGGAGCGCAAGCTCCCGCAGCGCGGTGAGGTTGCCCTTGCGGAAGAACCCGTCACTCGGATCAACCGCTCGCAGGGCATTCTCGCCCAGATAGACTTTTCCCGCCTTGAGCCGCTCGTGCAGCACGTCGGGGGGCAGATCCACCAGCTCGATTTCGTCGGCCTCGTCGAAGGTCCGGTCCGGCACGGTCTCGCTCACCTTTACGTCGGTGATCT
>JBAZUW010000014.1:9108-28026 GCA_041661205.1 Phycisphaerales bacterium | reverse complement strand
GATGATCGTCATCGACATGGGAGGGCCCGACCGGATCTTGTACGTGTTCACCCACGGACGCGTGCAGTCGCCGATCCTGTGGGATGTCCTCTCACTGACGACGTACCTCGCGGGGAGTCTTTTGTACCTCTACGTGCCGATGATCCCGGACGTGGCGATCCTCCGCGATCGGGGCGCTGCGGGATCGCCGATGAGGGCGTGGTGCCGGCGGCTGTACACCATCCTGGCCCTGGGTTGGCGCGGCACGCCCGAGCAGCACCGGTTGCTCCATCGCGCTATCGCCGTTCTGGCCGTCGTCATCATCCCCGTGGCGATCTCGATCCACACGGTGACGGCGTGGCTGTTCGGCATGACGCTCCGACCGGGTTGGCATAGCACCATCCTCGGCCCGGACTTCGTCGTCGGCGCCCTCTATTCCGGCATGGCCGCGGTCATCGTCGCGATCGCGGTGTTCCGGCGTGCCTTCGGTCTGGGCGCGGTGATCACACGTGAGCACTTCATGAAACTCGGGTTCCTCCTGGTCGTCTTCGGGATCCTGTACAGCTACTTCATGGTCAACGAGTATCTGGGGGCCGGGTACGTCGGGCCCACAGCCGAGGACGAGCACCTCCGCGAGCTGCTGCACGGGCGATTTGCCACAGCGTTCTGGGCCATGGCCGGCATCGGGCTGATAGTCCCTGTGGGTCTGCTGCTGATCCCGCGTTTCCGCACGGTCCGGTGGATCGTGGCCGCCGCGGTCCTGGTCAACGTCGGGATGTGGCTCAAACGCTACATCATCATCGTGCCGACGCTCGCCACTCCGTTCATGCCGCCCGAGTTGGGCAAGAGTCTGGTGTACAGGCCGACGTGGGTCGAATGGTCGATCACGGTCGGCGCGTTCTCGATGTTCGCGCTCCTGTACCTGGGTTTTGCGCGGCTCTTCCCGGTAGTCTCGCTGTGGGAACTGGCCGAAGGTCCGCAGAGCGCGCAAGCCAAGGGCGGCCAAGCGGAGCACAAGCACGTTGGCGCCGCCCCGGCAGCCGTTGGCACGGCGCGTGCGCTCGTCGTGACGCTAGCCACGATTGTGGTCGGCTTCGGCGTGGCCAGCCGCGCTCGGGCGCAGCAACCCGCGACGACTGAGACGAAGGCCGCGCCCTTAGCAAGTGTTGCCCTATCGGTCGTGACCGAGGACAACCGGCGCATGATCGTCGCAACGGTCAAACGCGAAGAAAAGCCCGTAGAGGGAGCAAAGGTGCTCTTCAGGGTCCGCCGCACGTTCGGCAACCTCGCTCTGGGCGAGGAAACGACGCTGGACGACGGGACCGCCGCGGTACCTTTCCCCGAGGGGCTGCCCGGCGATGCGGCGGGTGCGCTGATTGTCATCGGCGAGGTGACCGCCCCGGCCGAGCTGGCATTGTCACGCGCTGAGCAGTCTCTGAGCGGCGGCACGCCGGCTGCCCGGGAGAGCGGGGGAATGCCGCGAGCCCTATGGGCGCCGCGGGCGCCTTTGGGATTTATCGTCGCTGTCGGCTCCATCGTCGGGGTCGTATGGCTCTCGTACTTGTTCGTTCTCTCACTCCTCTGGCGGATCTGGAAAGGACGGGTCATCTCATGACAGTTGAATCAACTGGAAGGCGCGGTATCCGTGCCGCATTGATCGTGACGGGAACAACCTTCGCGGCGCTCGCTCTTGCGGGTATGGCCCAGCCCGGCAAGGGCAAGGATGCCGAACCGTGGATCGCCCCGGCGCGTGCGGCAAAGAAGGCCAATCCGATCGCCGCCGACGCCAAGTCCGTGGAACTCGGCAAGAAGCTCTGGGAGCGCGACTGCCTCTCGTGCCACGGCGCCAAGGGGCTTGGGGATGGACCCAAGGCCGCCGACCTGGAGCGCAAGGTAGCGAGCCTGGAGGACCCGGTGGTCTGGGACCAGACCGACGGAGCGATCTTCTGGAAGCTCGTCGAAGGCAAGGCGCCAATGCCGGCGACGAAGACGCTGATGTCCGATGACGAGCGCTGGCACGTCATCAACTACATGCGCACACTGGCCCCGCCCGAGGCGACACCGGTCCCGCCCCAGTTTGCCGCGCCCGAGCCTGTGCGCAAGGCAGCGTCCGAGACACTCAAGGCGTATGACGGAGTGCGTGCCGCGCTCGCGGGCAAGGCCGACGGTGCCGCTACGGCGAAGGCGGCTGCGTCGCTCGTGGACGCGGTCGCGGCGATGGACAAGGCCGAAACAAAGGGACTAGCGGAGGACGCGGCCAAGACGTGGCATGAGGATGCCGGCGTGTGCATCAAGGCTGCCGAGACCCTCAAGGCCGCGGGAGAGGACCCCGCCAAGCAGCGAGCGGCGTTCGCGGCTTTCTCATCAGCGCTCCAACGCACAGCCGAGCACTTCGGTCATTCCGAGCCCGGGCCGGTCTATGTGTTTGTCGGGGCGAAAGGGCCCGCGGGGCAGCTTTGGCTGCAGACCGACCCCAAGCCGCAAGCCCCGTACCCCGACGCGGGCGACAAGCCCACGCCCAAGAAGCGGCTCGCCGGACAGAAGAAGTGACGGTTCGACATCGATCAAGTCCCCGAGTGGAGACACACCATGTGCATCGACAACAAATCTGCCGCAACCCCTCGTTCTCCGAGAGTGCGCACCGGCGTCGCCGCCGTCGCGGTTCTGCTACTGGCCTGCGGGACCGCGTTGAGCCAGAACAGCGCACCTCCTTCACAGGAGGACATGGCCAAGCGGCTCCAGGAACTTGAGCGCCAGGTGCAGGATCTGCGCAAGGCGCTCGAAGCTTCTCAACAACCTAAGCCCGCCGAACCCGCGCCCGCCGCCAAGCCACCGGCCCAGCCCCCCGACGAGGCGGCCGAGCGCCTCGACGAGCAGGAGAAGAAGATCGACTCGCTCACCAGCCGTGTGGACGAACTCAAACTCGGAACGGAGAAGTTCCTTCTCAGCGGCTACGTCTCCGCGGGAATCACCGCGCCCCAGCACGGAAACTCGCAGTTCAACGCCGCCTTCACTCCGGTCTTCCTGTGGAAGCTATCGGACAACCTGCTCGCGGCCGGGGCCGTCGAGTTCGAGCTGGAGGACAATGACACCAAGGTCAACCTGGAGTACGCCAACCTCAACTGGACAGCGACCGACTGGCTGACGCTCCGCGGCGGCGTGCTGCTGCACCCGCTGAGTACGTTCCAGGAGCAACTCCACCCCGCGTGGATCAACAAGCTCCCGGACAAGCCGCTGTTCGCCGGAGAGCGCGGAATTGCGCCCGAGGAGGGCCTGGGCTTCGAGGCGCGTGGCGGATTCCGCACCGGCATGGGGAAGATCACGTACTCCGCGTTTGTCACCAACGGTCCGAGCCTGATCACCTCCGGCGACCGGGCCGGCCAGCTTGAGCTCCGCGACTTCAGCGATGTCAACAGTAATAAAGCCTTCGGCGGCCGCATCGGGTACCTTCCGTTGCCGGAGCTGGAGTTCTCCTACGCGGTGATGTTCAACAATGTCACGCCGTCGGACAGCGGCTTGTCCGACATCAGCTTGGTCACGCATGATTTGGGCGTCTCGTACGTCGCCGAAAAGGATTGGCTCTACGGCCGGATCGACGCTAGGGCCGAGTTCGTTATCGCGGACTTCCAAGACAAGGTGGATCTCGGCTCCGGCCCGTTCAATGACGATCGCGCAGGCGGCTACGTCCAAGTCGCATACCGCCCGACCAAGGCCGGGGACATTCTCAAGAACTTTGAGCCGGTAGTGCGCTGGGACTTCCTCAACCAGCCCGGCGGCGCACCGGACCCGGCCGACGAAACCCGATGGACGGTCGGGCTCAACTATTGGATCAACCCCAGAACCGTCATCAAGGCCGCCTATGAGTTCGATCATGTGAAGGACCCGAGCGGGGCCAGGCAGTCCAACAACGCCCTCATGATCCAGGCCGCCATGGGATTTTGACCACAACCGACCAGGGAGCATCACCATGAAACACACCGCGGACATCATCTGGGTCTCAGCGCTCGTAACCGCCGCGGGGCTCGCCATCATCTCTGGGTGTGTTGGGGGCCGCCCCGACACCTTTGCCCTGTCGGCAACGCCCGGCGGTGCTCAACCGGCGGAGAGCGGCCCACCCGGCAGCGCCGGCGCAGCGGATGGGACGTTGGAACTCTCCGGCTCACAACTCTGGGCCCAGAACTGCGCCCAGTGCCACAACAATCGATCGCCCTCGGACTACAGCGATGCGCAGTGGGAAGTCGCGGTCCTGCACATGCGCGTGCAAGCGCGCCTGACCGGAGAGGAGGAGCGAAAGATCGTCCAGTTCCTGAAGGCATCGAACTGAGCAAGGTATCGAACTGAGTACGCACGGTACTACAGGAAGTCGACGCCCCGACTCTCACTTGATCACTATCCGAGCGGTGAATCCGAAATCGTTAGTGAGGCTTGACAGCAACTCGCTGCTCACGCGGGCTTCATGGTCGATCACGGCCCGTCCGGCCTCGCGGTCAACCTTCACGTCCTTCACGCCCTCGACGCGGCCCAAGGCTCGCTCAATGCTTCCCGCGCAACCGGCACAGTGCATGCCCTCGATCTTCAATATGGTCTTCATGGCTTGCTCCCAGCGTTCTCGGGGGTCGGGGTGGCGGGCGGCGGTGCGAGACGCCCTCCGACCGCGTATTCCAGTTCGATCCTGGAGAGCGCGGCTTCGAGCCGCAGGTCGTTGAGCGTCTGCAGGGCCGACTGCCGCTCGCGCAGCACGTCGAGCCAGTCGATGAGCGTGATCTCGCCGGCCTGGAACGAGGCCCCGGCGTTACGCTCGTTGAACGCGAGGCGCTGCGCCAGGTCTTCGGCGCCCCCGAGTGTGTCGTGCCGGAAGTCGTCGGCCGCGGCGGAGGCCTGCGTCATGCCGATGTAGGCCACGCGGGCTTCGCGGACGGCCCGCTGCACGATGGCCTCGTGCCGGGCCAGGGCGACGCGGGCGAGCGAGCCGGCCTTGGCGATCTGGGCCTTGTTGGTGTCGAAGATCGGGATGGGCACGTCGAGGACGGGCCCGATGGTGCGCTTGCCGTCCACATCCCGCTCAAAGTCCACTCCCAGCCCGAGGTCCTTGAGCCGGTTGCGCTCCTCCACGGTCAGGTCGGCGGCGCTGGCCTCGACGAGCGCGCGGCTCGCCGCCACGTCCAGCCTCTGCGAAGTCGCCAGTGCGATGACGACTTCCTCGGTGATCGCCTCCGGCGGCGAGGGTTCGTGGGCCGCCTCGTCTTCCTTCGCCGCGGTGATGGCGGTGCACTCGCCCGAGGCCGCGGCGAAGCCCATCAACTCCAGCAGCCGCCGGCGCTCCTTGGCGAGTTCGCGGTTCTGACGGCGGAGTTCCTCGTCGAGCGTCTTGACCTGCTGTCGGACGCGGTTGACGGCGAGCTGCGTGGATGCGCCAGCGCCGCGCTGCTTCTCGACCTTCTGGGCAAGTTGCCCGGCGGCAGCGATCGACCCCCGCGTGATCTCGACGCTCCGCTGGCCGTAGGCGATCTTGGCGTGCGAGGCCTTCACCTCCGCCACCAGCCGCAGGGCCCTGTCGGAGACGCCCAGCACCGTCGCGTTGAGCCGCGCATCCGCGGCCTTGATCCGGGTCGGGCGGAGCCACAGGGCAGTGAAGGTCTGGACCGCCTGCGCCCCTACGAACGAGCCGCCGCTGACGGGGTCGAAGGGAAACCGGAGCGCGAGCGAGAGCACGGGGTTGGGGAGCAGGCCCGCCTGCACCAGGTCGGCTCGACCGGCGGCGATCTCCGCGACCTCGGCCCGGATCTGGCGGTTGTTCTTCAGGGCCGTGACCACCGCCTGGTCCACCGCGAGCGGTCCGACTCCGTCCCACGCTTCGAGCGTGCCCGACCATGGTTGATCCCACGCGGCGGCGAAGCCGGTGCGTTCACGAACGGTCGCCGCCGCGCGTTCGATGTCGGGCTTGGGGTCGAGCGAGGCGCACCCGCCAACCACGGCGAGTAGCGCGAGCACGGCGGGCGCGAACATCCGGCTTGAGCGTGCGGAGTGAGGAACAGCGTGGGACATCATGCGGGGATTCTCCTATCGGGATTCGGCCCGCGCCGCTCTCGCCGCGCGGGTCGTGTGAGTGGATTACTTGTGTTCGTGCGGCTTGGACTCGCCCTCTCCCTTGGCGACCATGAACGTGAAGGGCGCGGTGACGATCTTCTCGTTCTCCTTGGTGCCCACGTTGAACTGGCCCCAGCCCTTGTAGATGCCGGGCTTCATGAACATGGCCTCGAAGTCCACCTTGGGACCGGTCGAGGCCGTCGCGTGCTCGGCGCCTTCCTCGTGCGGGTGGCTGTGGACGAACTCGGTGCGGTCCTCGCTGATGACCACCAGGTGGCCCATAGCGCCCAGGTACGGGGCCAGAGTCGTCACCGGCTTGCCGTCCTTGGTGATGGTGAACGCCAGGTGCGTCTCGCCGCCGGTCTTGACCGGCCCGCCGGTGTCGAGCGCGACCGTGTACCCGTCGATGGTCTTGGGGGCCTTGTTATCGACGGCGAGCTTCACCGCCGCGGGGGCAGCGCCCTCGACGGTCAGCGGCACCTGCACGACCTGCTGCCCCACGTTGGGCGGCGTGAAGTCGTGGTACAGGATGTACTCGCCCCCCTGCGGGAACGTGAAGCCCAGCGTGAACGTGCCGTCCTTCTGGACCACCGGGTGCTCGTGGCGGAACCACGAGAGGTCCTTGGAGACGATGAGCAGGTGCATCAGCTTCTCATGCACGGTCTCGACCTTTGTCACCGGCGCGCCGGTGGGGTCCTTGAGCGTGAACGCGAGCGATGCGGGCTTGCCCGCCTCGACCTTGCCGCCCATCGGCTTCACGTCCACCGAGTACTTGTCGGTGGTGACCTTCTTGAGGTTCATGCCGCACTTGGGGCACTTGCCGGGCTTGTCGTAGGTCTTGGAGCCCTCGCAGTGCATGACGCAGTAGTACGAATCGGCGGCGTGCTTGACCTGCCCCCCTGTAACCGGTCCAGTTTCAGGTTCCGTAATCTGGAGGATGGACCAAGGAGGGTTTTCCGATGGGCAAGCAGGGATATTCGGCGGAGCAGATCGTCAACAAGTTGCGTGAGGCCGATGTCGAGCTGAGCAAGGGCATGGCGGTGAAGCAGGTGTGCCGGCAGATCGGCGTCACCGACAAGACGTATTACCGCTGGCGTCGTGAGTACGGCGGGCTCAAGGTCGACCAGGCCAAACGCATGAAGGAGTTGGAAGGGGAGAACGCCCGGCTCAAGCGGATCGTGGCCAACCAGGCCATCGACATGGCGATCTTGAAGGAAGTCGCCACGGGAAACTTCTGAGCCCGTCACGGAGACGCACGGCGGTCGAGCATGTCGTCGATCACTTCTGCGTGTCGCAGCGACGGGCGTGTCGAGTGCTTCATCAACCGCGCAGCACGCAGCGGCACGCGGTGGCCGTGCGTGATGACGAGGATGCGCTCACCAAGGACATTGTGGAGCTTGCGAGCAGCTACGGGCGTTACGGCTATCGGAGGGTGACGATGATGCTCAGGCACAGCGGATGGGCGGTGAACCACAAACGCGTCGAACGCGTGTGGCGGAGAGAGGGCTTGAAGGTGCCCAAGAAGCAGCCCAAACGAGGTCGATTGTGGCTGAATGATGGGCGTTGCGTGCGTTGGCGGCCCGAGCACAAGGATCATGTGTGGGCGTACGACTTCGTGACGGGGCGGACACATGATGGGCGAGCGTTCAAGATGCTCGTGATCGTGGACGAGTACACGCGGGAGTGCTTGGCGATCGACGTCGCGAGGAACCTGACCAGCGATGATGTGATGGAAAGGCTGTGCTGGCTGATGACGACCCGAGGCGTGCCCAGGCACGTGCGGAGCGACAACGGCCCGGAGTTCACGGCGAAGGCCGTGCGGGAGTGGCTGGGCAGGGTGGGCGTGCAAACCTTGTTCATCGAACCGGGCAGCCCGTGGGAGAACGGATACGTAGAGAGCCTGAATGGCAAGCTGCGTGACGAGCTGCTCAGGGGCGAGATCTTCTACTCGTTGCAGGAGGCCAAGGTCATCATCGAGATGTGGCGAACGCACTACAACACGGTGCGGCCGCACAGCAGCCTGGGGTATCGACCGCCAGCGCCGCAGACGATCGTGAGCATGGCGGGCACGGCCGCAGAGGCGTGCTCCGCTGCGCTGCGCACGCCTTTGCGGCAGGAGGAACAGATCCAACTACGGTAGTAGAATGTGGTACAACTCTGGGGGGCAGGTCATGAGCACCTTGGCCCCGGCCTCGACTCCCTGGCCGACCACGGCGGCCCGTGTGACCACCACGCCGTCGATGGGGGAGAGAAACCGGATCAGACCCGGACGGGCGGCATCGACTGAGACCTCGCTGCCGTCGCCGGCCTGTGCTGGCGGGATCAGCGCGCGGAGGGCATCGACAGATCGCAGCGTGGATGAACCCTGGCTGCGCAGTGACTGGACATCGGTTTTGGCTTGGTTCAAAGCGACGGCTTTGAGTCCGGCGTCGGCGCGGAGCTTGATCGCATCCGTCTTTCGCTGGGCAAGCAGGTTAGCCGACACGGCGTCTCCGCTGGCGGTCAACCGTGCGGCTTCGGTTTCCGCGAGAGCAGCGGCCGCACTGGTCGCGGGCACCTCGATCTCCAACGATTGCACGAGCGACTCGGATTTCTTCACGTCCGAGAGCAGCCGCTCGTAGTCGGCTTCCAGCCGCCGCAACTCGTAGATGTTCTTGGCGAGTTCCTGCGACTCGATCTCGGCGAGCGCATCGCCCTTCTTGACCGAGTCGCCCGGCTGGACACTGATCGCTCGCACGATGCCCGCGGTGCGTGGCGACACCGCCACGAGCCGGTCAGGTCGCGCACGCACCGAGCCAGTGAGTTTCATCACTTCTTCGACTTGGCCGAAGTCCACCTCGGCGGTCTTCAGACCGATGGCCAGCGCGGTCTCCGGCGAGACCTTCTTGGGTGCGTTAGGGTCCCACGATGCGGACTCGGTCTTGCCGTGCCCTTCGTGAGCGAACGCCGGGATGAGGACCGCGGCGGTGACGACCGCGATCGCGCAGAAGGCCGTGGCCGTTCGACGGTTCATGGGGAACCTCCGTGACAGGAACTGGGTTGTGGTGTGGGAGCGCGACGACCGCCAATGAACAGCGCCGCGACTGTCCACGTGCGTGACGTGCCCTGATGGGGGCAGGCGGTCACTCACGCGAATGGTCGCGGTACGGCGGTGCTACACGATGAGCGCGCAGTGCTGGCGCAGAAGCGAGGTCAGTGGTCTGGCGACGGCCACATTGCCCCGATACAGGACTCGGGTCGCGGCAGGCGGAAGCATGTCCACGGCAATTGACCAGTCCAGAATGGCCACAACGACCGGCATTGGAAGCTCGACGGTCGAGTTCTGGACCGTCAGCATTTTGCCGTCGTTCTTCTCGCAGTTGCAGTGATGCTTCTCATCACCGGGCCCACACGGAATCGACGATTGCCCTTCCTCATGCTGCTTGTGCCCGGTGGCGTGCTGGTGAGGCGCGGCGTGGTCACTGTCCGCGTGATACGAATAGCCGTGTGACGCTTCGACCTCTTCCTCTTCCGCCGCCGGCGCCGCTTGACAGGACGAGCATGTGCTCAGCAAGGAGCGGAAGTTGCAGCAGCAGAATGGCACGGCAACCACCAGCAGGAGGGTCACCAAGAGCCGAAATGGACTGCCGCGCTGGAGCATACTTATGGGGAGTATACAGGCCTACACCGTGATACGTCGCGATTCGACACGAAGTTCGCCGAGAATCTCAGAGTGGACAACTACAAGACGCACGAGATTTGCCCTCCGATTGGGCACAAGAACACCACATCCCTGGGACTCGGATTCCCAGAGCCTGCGAGGAACGGGGATTGGCGAGTTGATCTTCTAGTGGCTGGAGAACTCCTTCCGGTGCTGCCACCGCTTGGCGAGGTAGAACACGACCGGGTACACCACCAGTTCCATCATGAAGCTGATCAGCAGGCCGCCGATCAGCGGCGCGGCGATCCGGCGCATGGTGTCGGCCCCGGTGCCGTGGGACCACAAGAGCGGGACCAGGCCGATCATCGCCGCGGCCACAGTCATCGCCTTGGGACGGATGCGCTTGACGGCCCCGTCGTGCACGGCCGCGTAGAGGTCGGCGACCGATTTCATGCGCCCCTGCTCCTTGAAGCGGTCGAAGCTGTTGTCGAGATAGAGGAGCATCACCATGCCCGTCTCGGCGTCGAGCCCCGCGAGCGCGATGATCCCGATGACGACCGCCAGGGAGAGGTTGAAGTCCAGCGCGTGCATGAACCAGAAGGCCCCGACGAGGCTGAACGGCACCGCCAAGAGCACTACCCCAACGCGGAACCACGAGCGACTGCTCACATAGAGCAGGAAGATGATGGCCACCAGGGCCATGACGGTCGCGGCAATCAGTCGCGGGAGCGTCTTCTCCCAGAACTCGAACTGACCGGAGAACACCAGCGTGTAGCCCGGCGGCAGTTCGAGCTGCTGCGCGACGGTCCTGCGGGCTTCGGCGATATAACCGCCGAGGTCGCGTCCCGCGATGTCGACGAATATCCACGCCGTGCGCTGGGCGTTCTCCGAGCGGATCATCGGTGCGCCGGGCGTGAGGTGGACCTTCGCGATCTGGCCGAGCGGCACTTGGATGCGCTCGCCCTTGGGCCCGGGCATCGGGGCCGTGACCAGCACCTGTTCGAGCGCGGGCAGGTCCTCGCGGTAGTCGCGGAGGTATCGCACGTTCAGCGGATAGCGTTCAAGTCCCTCGACCGTGGTGGTGATGTTCATGCCGCCGACCGCGGACTGGATGACGTCCTGCACGTCCCCCGTGGTCAGGCCGTAGCGGGCCGCGGCGGCGCGGTCGATGTCGAAATCGACGTAGTACCCCCCGAGCGTCCGCTCGGGGTACGCCGAGACCGTCCCCGAAATGCCGCGGACCGCGCTGGCAGCGCGCTCCGCGAGGTCGCCGAGCACCTTGAGGTCAGGGCCGAGGATCTTGATGCCCACCGGGGTCTTGATTCCTGTGGCGAGCATATTGATGCGGTTCTCGATCGGGAATGGCCAGGCGTTGGCCATGCCGGGGAACGCGACAACGGAGTTGAGCCCTGCGTGCATCGTCCCATCGGGGTCGGACCAGCCGAACTTGAGCTCCTCCGTCGTGATGGGCCGCTCGGCCGGCCAGAACGTGCCGTGGAACGGCTTCTGGAGCCACTCCGGCCATGAACTGAAGAAGTACTCGGGGCGGCGCGTCCGCCACTTCGCGCGGTCGGGATCGAGTTGTGCGACCGTTTCGATCATCGACAGCGGCGCGGGGTCGGTGGCCGTCGCGGCCCGCCCGATCTTGCCGTGGACGCTCAGCACCTCGGGGAACGTCTTGATGAGCTTGTCGGTCTGCTGCAGGAGCTGCTTGCTCTTGGTGATGCTGATGGAGGGGTCGGTCGTCGGCATGTAGAGCAGGTCGCCCTCGTCCAGGGGCGGCATGAACTCGGTGCCCATGCGTGTCATCGGGTAGTAGGTCGATGCCAGCGCGACAGCGGCGAGCAGCAGGAGTCGCCAAGGGTGCGCCATGGCGAGACGGAACGCAGGCTCGTAGATCCGCTGGAGCACCCGGCTGATGGGGCTGTGCTGCTCGTGGATGATCTTCTGCGGCAGGAGCAGCATCGCCATCAGCACGGCCCAGCCGCCGGCGATCCACCAGCGGAAGTGTTCCAGGTGCGGCATGCCGGAGGCGATGATGAACAGCGCGGTCGCGGGCAGGAACATGGCGCCCAGCGTGATGGCGGTGTTGCGCCAGAATCCCCAGCTCTTGGGGAGCACCCGCCCGGTGATGAAGTAGTACATCAGGACCGGGATGATGGTGATGGAGAGGAACGCGGCCGCCGTCATCGCGAAGGTCTTGGTGAAGGCGAGCGGCTTGAAGAGCCGCCCTGCTTCGCCGCCGAGCACGAACACCGGCAGGAATGAGACGGTGATGATGAGCAGGGAGAAAAAGAGCTGCGGGCCAACCTCCTTGGCCGCCGCCATCATGATGTCCGCCCGGGGCGTGGGTGGATGCCCGGCATGGACGCGGTCCTCCTCCCGGTCCAGGTGCTTGTGCCCGTTCTCGACCATGATGACGGCCGAGTCCACGACCACGCCGATGGAGATCGCGATGCCGCCAAGGGACATGATGTTGGCGTTGATCCCGAGCAAGTGCATCACCAGCAGGGCGGCGATGACGCTCGACGGCACGACGAAGACCGCGACCAGCTCGCTGCGCATGTGGAGCAGGAACAGGATGCACACCAGTCCGACGACGATGATCTCCTCGACCAGTGTGTCGCGCAGCGTGGAGATGGAGCGATTGATGAGGTTCGAGCGGTCGTAGGTGGTCTTGATGAAGACGCCGGGCGGGAGGCCGTCCTCCAGTGAGACCAGCTTGGCCTTCACGTCCGCGATGACCTTGTACGCGTTGGCCCCAAACCGCGCCACCACCACGCCGCCCACGGCCTCGCCCTCGCCGTCGAGATCGCCGACGCCCCGGCGCATATCGCCGCCGACCTGAAGGGTCGCGATGTCCCCGAGCATGACCGGCGTGCCCTTCTCGCCCAGACCCACGGGGACTTTGGCGAGGTCGTCAAGACCCGTGAGGTACGCCCGGCTGCGAACCATGTACTCGTTCTCGGCCAGCTCGATGACGGACCCGCCCACATCGTTGTTGGAGCGCTGGATCGCCATCATCACGTCGCGGAGCGGCAGGCCGTACGCCCGCAGCTTGAGCGGGTCGAGGATGACCTGGTACTGCCGCACGTACCCGCCGATGGAGGCGACCTCGGAAACATCCTCGACCGAGGTCAAGGGGTAGCGCATGTACCAGTCCTGGAGGCTGCGGAGCTGGGCGAGGTCCTGGTTGGCCGGCAGCAGCGGCGTCTGGGTGAGCGGGTCCACGCCCCCCACGACGCCCGGCTTCTCGAACGCGCGGACCTTCACAAGTTTCTCGCGCCGCTCCTTGGGCGCCTCATCGGGCGAGGCGTACCAGCGGTCGCCCCCCCTCGCCTCAGCGTCGTGCCAGAAGCCCTTGGGGTGGTCGGGGCTGTAGTAGCCGGGGTACAGCACGTACTGGTACACCCAGCCCACGCCGGTGGCGTCCGGGCCGAGCTTGGGCTCGACGCCCTTGGGCAAACGGTCGCGGGCGAAGTTCAGGTACTCCAGCACGCGGCTGCGGGCCCAGTAGATGTCCGTGCCATCCTCGAAGAGCACGTACACGAACGACTGCTCGAACATGCTGTAGCCGCGGACCACCGTTGAGCCCGGCACCGCGAGCATGGCGCTGGCGAGGGGGTAGGTCACCTGCTTGTCCACGACCTCGGGGTTCTGTCCGGGGTACTCGGTCTGGACGATGACCTGCACGTCCGACAGGTCGGGGATGGCGTCCAGGCGGATGTTGAAGATGCTCCACACGCCCGCGCCGACCGTCATCGCGGTCAGCAGGAGGACCATGAAGCGGTTCTTGATCGAGAGTTCGATGATGCGGGCAATCATGGGAAGTGCGTCTCCGGGGCGGTAGGCTCAGAATGCAAGCGGGTGAGGTTCTCGGTGTTCATGGGCGGCCTCCGAGGCGGGCGACGACCCGGCGGGCACCGGCGGCGGGCCTCCGGCCATGCGCCCCGGGACCGTGCGGGTGGCCCGGACGGGCGTCCCGGCGGGTGGGACGGGCGTGCGTTGGAATGGAAAGGGCGTGCGACAAGATTGCACGGGCGTTCGATTGAAGTGGCCGCTCGTTCGCGTCGATGGAACGTGGGTCCGACCGACTCGCACGGGCGTGCGGACGGTGCGGACGGTCGCGGAGAACATCCCCATGCCCGAGCAGCGCATCCCCTGAGCCGACGGCGGCTTCGCCGCGTACGCCAACCACTATTACGAGGCCGTCAAGAAGTGGTGGGAGGCGCAGGGGCTGGACCCGACCGACCTCAAGCCGCTGGAAACCGCCCTGGCCGAGTGGAACAAGGATTATCCCAAGCACGTCGCCGCGCAGAACGCGGCGGAAGCCGCACGGCAGAACAAAGATGCGGCCAAGCGCGAACTGGAGCGGCAGATCCGGCCCATCTCCGCCTTCGTGCAGAGTTACCCCAAGACCACCGACGCCGACCGCGCCACCATCGGCATCACGGTGAAGGACACGAGCGCCGCGCCCACACCCGCGCCCGCCTCGCGCCCGCTCCTGCTCATCGACAGCGGCAACCGCCTCACGCACCGCCTGCGTTTGGTAGACGAGTCCACCCCGACCCGCGCCGCCCGCCCGCGTGGCACGCTCGGGGCCGAGGTCTACGTCGCTCTCGTTCCGCCCCGTGAAACCCCGCCCGCCGATCCATCCGTGTACAAGTTCGTCCGCACCGTCACGCGTGGGGGCGCCGAGGTCGCCTTCCCGAGCGAGCAGGGCGGCCAGACCGCGGCGTACCTCGTGCGCTGGGTGAGCGCCACCGGCGAGCCGGGGCCGTGGAGCGAGACCGTGACCGCTACTGTTGCGGCATAGTTCCGCCGGGAGTGCCTCATGCTGGATGCCATCAACGAGCGGTTCGATCTGAACATCAAGCGAGTCGAGAACCTCGTCATCGCGTATGGCAAGCTCCGTGGCAAGGGCAAGGGAAGGCGCACATTGAGCCAGACCGACGTGCTTCGGTCGAGCGTGGTGATGCTCCACGCCACGCTGGAGGAGTTCTTGCGCGGACTCTCGCGTTGGAAGCTCCCGACAGCGACGGACGACCGCCTGAATAAGCTGCCGTTGGTCGGTGAGAAGACGGACATTCTGAAGTTCTCGTGGGGCCAGCTCACGAAGCACAGGGCAAAGACCATTAGTAAGTTGCTGGAGGAGTCGATTGAGCATCATCTCGACCACTCGACCTACAACAAGACCGACGATGTTGTCCCCGTGCTCGAACTCCTCGGCGTGGACAAGGCGAAGGTAGAGCAGTACTTCGCGGACATGGCATTGGCGATGAAACGTCGCCACGCGATCGTCCATCAAGCCGACCGGCAAACCAAGCCCGGAAAGGGCTACGGCAAGGCGCGGCCGATCGACGAGGTGATGGTGAACTCGTGGATCTCGGCCATCAAGCGATTCAAGAAGAAGGTCGTGAAGGAGTTGACCTGAGCAGGCTCCGCTGGTCAGTGGAGCGAAACCGTCACGGCCATCGTCGCGGCGTGAGAAGAGAGAGTTGGGTGTGGGTTGGTTCATGGCCGGTCCTTCCCAGCGCCGAGCGGGCGCACCACCGAGCCGCACTCCTTCATGTCGTCCGCGTAGTAGGGGTTGGCCACATCCGTCTTGCGCTGGAGCCAGTCGGCCTTGGCCATCGGGCAGTTGAGCACGAAGAGCGACCCGGCCACCTTCGGCGAGGGCGGCATCGCGTTGATCAGCGCGATGACCGTCGCGCTCACGCCCTTGAACGCCTCGCGCTGCTGGTCGATCGGCTTGCCCGTCAGCGACTCGGCGGCCTTCGCCGCCTCCGACGCCAGCCGCATCGCCTCCGTTCCCGAAACCTCGCCGTGCAGCGCGTGGACCGCCGCGATTAGCCCCTCCGGTTTGAGCGGCGTGGCCTCCTTCTGCACCGCCCCCAGCGATTCGGCGAGCACGAGGTACGCGCCCACGATCGCATCCACGCGCGCCTGCGCGGCGGGCGAGAGCGCGATTGGCGCGGCGGCCGCGGGCGGGGGGGCGGGCGGGGGGGCGCTCGACGAGCCGGGGGCCGCCTTCGGGGCGTTCTGCTGGGCCAGGAACTTGGCGATCGCCTCGCGGAGGCGGCTCTCCGAGTCGATCAGGAACTGACCGCTGGAGACCACCGACTCCCCGACCTTCAGGCCCGAGCGCACCTGCACCAGCCCCTGCTCGCCGGAAAGCCCGATGGCGACGTTCCGCGGCTCGAAGCGGCCCTTGCCCGTGCTCACGAAGACGAGCTGCTTCTCGCCGGTGTCGATCACCGCCTCGCGCGGGATGAGCGTGACGGAGTCCGCCGAGCCGACGTCGATGTCGGTAATCGCGTACATCGCCGACCGAAGCACCCCGTCTGGGTTGGGCATCGCCATGCGGACCAGCGCGGTGCGCGTCATGTCGTCCAAGTGCGGGTGCACGAAGACGACCTCGCCCTCGAAGGTCCGCCCGGGCAATGCGTTCACGCGGGCCACGGCCCGCTGCCCCACCCGGACCCGACCGATCGAGCCCTCGGGCACGCGGGCCTCGAACCACATCGTCGTGCGGTCGGCCAGCCGGAGCACCAGTTGTCCGGCCATCACCGCCGAGCCGTTGTAGACCATGGCCTTCTCGACTACGTGCCCGTCGATCGGGGAGAGGAAGGTCACCACGGCCGGGGCGTGCTCCATCCCGCCCAGCTCCGCGATCTGCTCGGCGGTCAGGCCGAGCGTCTGGAGGCGGAGCTCCGCCGCGGCGATCAGCGCCGCGCTGGTCTGGCCCAGCGAGCCGCCGGCATCCTGGCCGGCACGATCAGCGGACTTCCGCGCCGTGATGAGTTCCTCGATGGCCAGCCGCAGGTCCGGGCTGTAGAGATCGAACAGCGGCTCGCCCTTCTTGACGGCCATGCCGTCGGTGTTGGCGTAGAGCGTCTGGATCCAGCCGGACACGCGGAGGTTGATGTCGCGGCGGCCCGGCTCGGGCTCGGCGAGGATCGCCGTGGCTCGCACGGTCTGCTGGAGCGGTCCTTCGATCACGACCGCGGTGCGCAGGCCCATGTTCTGCACCACGGCTGGGTCGATCACCACCGCGGCGCCCGCCGATTGCGCCCGGTCCTCGTAGACGGGGACCAGGTCCATCCCCATCGGGCTCTTGCCGGGCTTGTCGGAGATGTACGGCGGGTTCATCATCGGGTCCCACCAGTACTTGACCTTCCGGTCCTGGCCACCGGCCGCCGGTGCGGCGGGCGCTGCCGCCGAGGAGGTGTCGTCCGCGTCGTTGGTCACCAGCGGGGTGAGCTTCATGTGGCAGATCGGGCAGTCGCCCGGGTGGTCCTGGATCACCTGCGGGTGCATGCCGCAGGTCCAGAGCTGCTTCTTGCCGTCGGCGGGCTTGCCGGATTCCTTGGCGGAGGCCGCCGCGGCGGTGTCCCGGGTCGCCGTGGGCATCAGCCAGCGCTCGAAGGTGGTGTGCCAGCGCATGCCCGCGTAGATCCCGCCCGCCGTGAACAGCAGCAGGAACACGAGGGAACCGGAACGGCCGCGGCGGCCGGTGGGCGCCGGGGAAGCGGATTTGGTTGTCGGAGTCTCGGTGGTCATGGCGTTCTTTCTGGTGACCGGCGGTCATCGGGCCGGGAGCGTGTTGAGTGCGGAGGGGGACGGGACGACGGCTGGGCTGGGAACGACGGTCTCGATGTCCGTTCCCATGAGCGCTTCGAGTTCGGCGAGCCGTTTTTCCCGCGAGGCGCGGGCCTCGACGATCATGAGCCGGGTGTCCAGGAGCATGTTCTGTGCCTCGATTAGGTCGAGGTACATCGCGGCCCCGGAGGCGTAGGACTGCCGCATGTTGGTGAGTACCCGCTCCGCGAGCGGGAGGAGCGTGGTCTCGAAGAGGGCCGCCTGACGCTCGTTGTTGCGGAGCGCTACGAGCGTGGCCACGAGCGTCGCGGCCCGATCGCTGCGGGTCTGCCGCAGCATCGCGTCGCCAGAGCGCAACATCGCCTCGGCCTCGCGGATGCCGCCCTTGATCTCGGCGATGGTTGTGGGGAGCATGATCGTCGCGCCCAGGGCCTGCGACACGTTCCCGGTGAACATGAACGAGGGGTTGATGTCGGGGATCCACTGCATCCGCGCCAGCTCCAGCGCATCCGTGCGGCCTTGAACTTGATGGGCCAACGCCGCGATCTCGGGGTTGCGCTCGACCGCAACGGCGAGGATCTGGTCATCGGTCGCGGCGATCTCCCGCACGTCAGCTGCCGCGGCCGCCAGTGAAGCGTTCGGGTCCCGGGCGAGCATGCCGTTGAGCATGGCCCGCATCGCTGTGAGCTCGGCTTCCGTGTTCTGGATGTTGTTTTCCAGCGTGCGAAGGCTCGCTTCGGCGCGGAGCAGGTCCCGCTGCACGCCGCCGGCCTGAGCTCTCGCCCGAGTCGCGTCAATCGTCAGATGACTTAGGGCCAACTGTTCCTGCTGAATGCGTCTCTTCTGCTCCAGCATCCGCAGATCCGCCCACGACGAGAGCACGCGGCGCTGCAGGTCGAACTTCGCCGTGCGGAACCTCTCGGCTGTGGTCCGAGCCTCATCGAGCGCGACGCGGCCCTTCTGCTGGACTTTGGTCGGGAACGAGAGGTTCATCGAAGGGTCGAAGCCCAGCGAAAACGTTTGCCGGTCAAAGGTCTTCATCTGCTCGGACGAGAACATGTACGAATAGCCGAACTGGACGTTGGAGTTCGGATACGCGGAGGCCATCTCGATCCGCTGGACCGCCGCCTTCCACTCGAAGTACGACGCCTCGAGGTCTCCGTTGGCCAAGAAAGCTCGGTGGAGCACTTCTCTCCATGACGAGGACGCCGGGAGTTCGGGCAGTGCTCGTTGTTCAAACGGCGCCTCGTATGGTCTGCCCGCCTCGTCCATGCGGGCTTGCTCTTCCTTCGTGCCCGAGGGCGTCAGGGCGCAGCCCGAGAGCCCCGCGAGCGAGAGTGAGCAGATTGTCAGAATGGTTGGAACACGATGCGAGCGGGTCGCAGCGAGCGCGTTCGCGGCGGGGCGGCTCCCTGCGCGGAACGCACCTGCCGTGCGGTCGATGAACATGATGCAGGCTCCTAGTTGTGGGGGATCGGGCCGTTGTTCCGGGCAACAGATGCGGGGGAACGGGCCGGAATCGCGGGACAGCGGAAACCTCAGCGCGCAATGCGGCTAAGGCATCGAGTACCTACACGACCCACACACACAGGAGCGACTGAATGGAGTTG
>JBAZUW010000014.1:0-9098 GCA_041661205.1 Phycisphaerales bacterium | reverse complement strand
GACCGCTTGGGCGGGCCTGCCGGGCTGGTCCAGCGCAGCGCGAGCACGGCTGGCGCCGGAGGAAGGACCGCCAGCAGGATGGGGAGCAGTGCGACGAACTGATGCGTCTGCTCGGTCCTGGAATTGGTAGGCGGGGTACGCGGTTCTTCGGGCTGCGCCATGCCGCAGCCGCAGGCGGTCACCTTGTCACCGTTGGGGCACGCCGCCTTCATCGCGCCGTCGCCGCCTCGGCAGCAAGGACATGCTGATCCGTCGACCGACGCCGCGACCAGTGATTCCGGCGAGCGCGGACCCATCAAGGCGCAGCTCATAGCCGTCAGTCCCGGGACGGACTGAATCAGTAGCGAGAGGATCAAGATGAGCCGAGTGGTCATCGCCATGCGCATCTTCTGCCCCGGAAAGCACTACCGGGTTCAACAAACTATATCGTCCCAAAAGCGTATGGGGTTTCCAGAGCCCGTACAGAAGGCTGATTGAGTTGGAGGTGCGGGAGCTCTGGCTCGGACATCGCAAGCGTGCTTCATCCACTTGAACCGGGTTAGAAAAATGGCGAGGCAGTGTCTGCGGCCAAAGGAACCGCGCTTCCACTACATGGGGCGGGGTACCTAGTCGTCCTCGGAGTCCCGTCGAACCGCTGGTCACGGTGATTTGTCATGGCACGTCAATGAAGGCGGCTGTCACGAGCGAGAGGATCGCGGCACGCACGCCGTCCGAGAGTCGTGGCCAAAGCTCTTGGAGCCTCCGGAGATCGTTGTCGGGCTCGGAAAGAGCGCCAAGCAAAGCGCCAAGACACGGATGCGGCGATTCGGACGAATCGCCGCAAGTAGTGGCCCCGCCGGGACTTGAACCCGGACGCTCCTGTTCGGAGCCGCGGATTTTAAGTCCGCTGCGTCTGCCGTTCCGCCACGGGGCCGAAGCGATGATTCTACGGGTGCCTCGACTCCCGCCCTGTGCTTTCGATCACAGGTCGAACAGATCACCGAGCAGGTCCAGTCCGTCCAGACCCCCCAGCCCGCCGCCTCCCAGCGTGCCGTAGCTCCCGCGGCGGTCTGCCTGGCTTTGGGCTTCCAGCCCTTGCCGCTCCACCTCCAGCGCCCGACGCTTGCGCTCCAGTTCTTCGGCCTGTCGCTCCCTGGCCCGCGTCAGCCCGCCAGCGCGGATGAACTCGATGATGTGCCGCAACTCGTCAGTATCTAGCCATATGCCGTGCCGGCGGCAAATATCCGTCACGATCCCCAGCCCGCGCGGGTAACCCTTGCGGCCCATGAGCGAACTGCAATCCGGGCACTTGAGGTAGCGAACCTCGTCGGATCGAATGGCTCGGGGCGGTAGTGCCATACCGGTCGCCGCGTTCTGCAGGTCCGCATCGGAGCAGACTCTGTCGAACAGCTCCAGCGGCATCCACACCCCGCCGCAATCGCGGCACAGCTCCACTTGCTCGTTGACCAGCCCGACCGTGGAAAGGGCGCCGTCGCAGCGGGGGCAGTCCTTCTCGGTCGTCTCACCGATGGTGAGCCGCCGTGCCGAGGCCCCGCAGTGAGGACAGTACCTGGTGCCGACGAACATCATGCCCATGCAGCGCCGGCACGCGACGGTCTGGAGAAACGCCCGGCAATAGCGGCACGACGTGGCGTTGGGGGCTGCGGCCGCACCACAGGTCGGACATTGAAGAGCCCCTGCCGAAGTCATGTTGCAAGTATATGACTCTCTGGCCTCGCGATGCCCGGATGCAGAGTGCCCTGATGTCTACTTCTGCCTTAAAAACAAAACCCCCGGCTGCCGCCGGGGGCTGTAAAGATCAACCTGTGAATCGATCCCGACTCAATAGCGGTAGTGCGTCGGCTTGTACGGGCCATCCACCGAGACTCCGAGATACTCGGCCTGCTCGGTGCTGAGCGTGCTCAGCTTCACACCCAGCTTGTCCAGGTGCAGGCGGGCGACCATCTCGTCGAGCTTCTTGGGAAGCACGTACACCTTGCCGCTTTCGTAGTTGATGCCCGCCAGCGTCGGCTTGCCGTTGGCGCTCGCCCACAGATCGATCTGGGCGACCACCTGGTTGGTGAAGCTCGCGCTCATCACGAAGCTGGGGTGCCCGGTGGCGCAGCCCAGGTTCATCAGGCGGCCTTCGGCCAGCACCAGCACGCTGTAGGGGCGGCTCTCGCCGGTGAACACAAACTCGTCGAACTGGGGCTTGATGTTCACGCGCTTCACGCTCTTGTCGCGGTACAGGCTGGCCATGTCGATCTCGTTGTCGAAGTGGCCGATGTTCGCGACGATCGCCTTGTCCTTCATCTTCCGCATGTGCTCGACGGTGATGACGTTCTTGTTGCCGGTGGCGGTGATGAAGATGTCGGCGCTGCTGAGCACCTCGTCAAGCGTCGCGACTTGGTAGCCTTCCATCGCCGCCTGCAAGGCGCAGATCGGGTCGATCTCGGTGACGACGACGCGGGCCCCCTGGCCCTTCAGGGCCTGGCAGCACCCCTTGCCCACGTCTCCGTAGCCCAGCACCACGGCGACCTTGCCGGAGAGCATGACGTCGGTGGCGCGGTTCAGGCCATCCACCAGCGAGTGACGGCAGCCGTAGAGATTGTCAAACTTGCTCTTGGTGGCGCTGTCGTTGACGTTGATCGCCGGCAGCTTCAGCTCGCCCTTCTTTTCCATTTCGTAAAGGCGGTGCACGCCGGTGGTGGTCTCTTCGCTCACGCCCTTGACGCCCGCGAGCATCTTGGTGAAGCGCCCGGGGTGGGCCTTCTGCTCGGCGCTGAGGAGCGCGAGGATCACACCCCACTCCTCGGGCTCGCTGGCGGCGTTGAACGCGGGTACCTTGCCGGCCTTCTCGAACTGCGCGCCCTTGTGCACGAGCAGGGTGAGGTCGCCACCGTCATCGAGGATCATGTTGGGGCCATCGGTGCCCGGCCATGCGACGACCTGGTTCGTGCACCACCAATACTCCTCGAGCGTCTCGCCCTTCCAGGCGAAGACGGGGATGCCCTTGGGGTCGGCGGGGCTGCCGTCCTTGCCCACGGCCACGGCGGCGGCCGCGGTGTCCTGTGTGCTGAAGATGTTGCAGCTGCACCAGCGAACTTCGGCGCCCAACTCGACCAGCGTCTCGATGAGCACGGCGGTCTGCGTCGTCATGTGGAGGCTGCCGGCGATGCGGGCGCCCTTGAGGGGCTTGCTGGCGTGGTACTTCTCGCGCAGGGCCATGAGGCCGGGCATCTCGTGCTCGGCGAGGCGGATCTCGTGCCGCCCGAGTTCGGCGAGGTTGAGGTCCTTCACTTTGAAATCACCAACCAGCGTGCTGTGGGTGCCCGTGGTCTTCGTCGCCATCGTCATCTGAGTTCCCTTCTAAAGAGTGTTCCGCCGCCTTTGGTACGTCGGCTCTCCGAGCCGACACGTATTCGCCTGCCACGTCGGCTCGGAGAGCCGGCCTACCGCACCCGCCATGTCGGCTCGGAGAGCCGACCTACCGCATCCGCCATGTCGGCTCGGAGAGCCGACCTACTGCACCCGCAACGTCGGCTCGGAGAGCCGACCTACCTCAACCGTCCCGTCGCCACGAACAACCCCGGCCCCTTCGCCTGCGGCTCCGGAGGCAACTCGTGATACACCACATCGGCAAACCCCGCCTCGCCGAGCATTTCAATCACCCGCTGCCGGGAGAATCCGAGGTGTTTGTGCCCCATGTTCCGGCGGTACTCGTCGCGATCATGCGACACCATGTCGACGAACAGGCCAACTCCCCCGCCGCGGGTGGTGCGCAGCACTCGAAACGTCTCGCGCACCGCGCCCGCGGGGTCTTCGAGGTGATGGAGCACCAGCACGCAGACCGCGGCATCGATGCTGGCGTCAGCCAGGCCGTTCTTCTCAATTCCTGCCTCGACAAACGTCACGTTTCGGTTGCTCGCCAGACGGGTCTTGGCCGAGGTGAGCATCGGGCCGGAAAGGTCGACCGCGAAGACCTGCTCGACAAACGGGGAGAGGAACTCCGCGGCGTTTCCGGTGCCGCACCCCAAATCGGCGACGACCCAGTCGCGCCGCAAGAGGGAGAGGAGCGCGACGGTGGTGAATCGTCCGCCGAAGAGTTCATGGCGAAGGTGGTCCCATTCGCCGCTGTGACGGCCGAAAAAGCTGAGGCTGTCGGTTTTGCGATCGGCAACCACGGCCTTGGCACGCCGCTCGTCTTCGGCGCGGTCGGTGTCCGAGACGGCGTTCTCCCGCACCGCCCGCCAGAGCGAGCGGCCGGTGTCGTCCAGGTCATCCGCGAGTAGCTGGAAGTAGGTGGCCGTGCCCTCGTGCCGCTTGGCGAGCCACCCCGCGTCGGCGAGGACTTTGAGATGCCGGCTGACGGTGCTTTGCGGGAGCTGAACCACGTTGGCGATCTCTCCAACCGACAGCTCCTGAGCCTCGACCAGACGCAGAAGCCGAAGCCGCAGTGGCTCGGCCAATGCCGCGAGACGCTCGGCCATGGGTTGGGAATCGATTCGCTTCATCCGTATATCCGGATGAAGTGTAGAACGAGATTATGCGCCGTCAAGCCAACGCCCGTAAATGCCGCGGTGGGTATCCCCTCTCTCCGAGAGGGTTCCCTACTTCGCCCCCTCCGACCTCTGGGGTGCCAGCTTGGGTTGGGGCTTGGGGGCGGCCTTGGGTGCCGCGGGGGCTGGCAGGAGGCTCTGCTCTTCTGGCCTCACGCCGAAGCTCGGGCCGGGGATTTCACCGACCCGGCGGATTTCCTTGTAAAGCTCTTGGTTATCGGGATCGAGGTAGTAGGCCATCTTGAGGCGGCGGACCTGCTTTTCCTTGTCGCCGATGGAGCCGTAGAAGTCGGCGACCGCTCGTTGCACAGAAGCGGTTTGCCCCAGATCCAGCTTGGCGGCCGTCAGAAACGACTGCTGGGCTTCGTCCAGGTTGCCCAGCTTCTGGGAGTAGGTGCCCAGGCGAAGATAATCGCTGACGCGCCCGCGTTCGGAGGCGGCACGTGCCAGGAGCACGGTGAGGGCCTCACGCTCGTTGGCCCGGTACATCGCCTCGGCTTGAGCATCGAGGTAGTTATCGTTCAGTGGCGCGACATCGACGGCGATGTTGAGCTGTTCGATGGCCTGGCGGGCCTGGTTGGTCTCGATCAGCGATTTGCCGTAGAGGTAGCGGACATCGACCGCGTCTGGGCGGCGTTCGACGTATTCGGCAAAGTCATCGCGGGCCTGCTCGTAGTGCCCGTGATCGAGGTTGAACTTGCCATCGTCCAGCACGGCAAACAGAGGGCGCTGGGTGTTGCACCCGCCCAGGAGCGCAGTCAGCATGATCAACGCGAACGCTACCAGACTCTTTGCAGGCATCTACCATCTCCATAAGGCCGGGCCCCGGTTGCAGATGCTATCGGCCTTTCCCCCCTTCCGCCGTGCAACTTGAGCCACGCACCTCCACCGCCGCTGACTGTGCTGCTCCGCCACGACCTGGCTGGGGGGGAGTGGCACTACGACTGGTTCATTGAGGATCGGGCCGCGCAGCAACTGCGCTCTTTTCGAGTTCTGGTCGACCCACGTGAGGCTTTGGAGCCTTTCGAGGGGGTTTCGACTTCAGACCATCGGTTGGCGTACCTGGACTACGAGGGCCCGGTTTCGGGCGGGCGCGGAGCGGTGACGCGGCTCTGGCGGCTGGAGATTCATTCGCTTTTCCTCGGCCATCGCTTTGTGCGGGTGGCGGCAAGCGGCGGGGAATGGGGCTGTCAACTGCACGGAAGGCAGGTCGAAGGGGCGAAGTGGACTTTTCGGCGCGTGCGGGAACTGCCGGTGCAAGCCCGTAAATATTGATATTGCAATTCGAAAACTGGCGCTGGTAGGCTGCGCATGACGATGCGCGGGCTATCACGGCCGAAGTCACTCCCTGGTCACGTCGAAAGGAGGCTTTGCGATGCGTCGATTTTCGCCACTCTTCCATCCGGATTCCGCAGGGGCCGAGGCTCCGGCCCCAAAGATTCAAGCTTTCAGCCAATCGCTGGGGGCCAAGCGGGCCGAGGAAAACTGGAAGCGGACGCCGACCGCGACCGGTACCGGCGCCATGCACATGAAGAGCTTTCACTGCAAGCTGAGCGATGATGCGCTGGGCTTCATCGACCAGCAGATCAACGAGTGGCTGGACGCACACCCCAACTACGAGGTCAAGCTCGTGAGCACCAATGTGGGCGAGTGGAGCGGCAAACTGGGCAAGGAAAGCCATCTCGTGGTGCAGGTCTGGGTGTGACGCTGCACGCTTCCGGCGTGCTTCGCCGATGATCCCTGCGTGTGCGGCATTTTCGGAGTTCTGACGCCGATTACTTCGCGCCCGCGACTTTCGGGGGAGGTTGTCGAACGCGCCCGCGACCTGTTGACCTATCGCGGGCCGGATGGCGCGGGGTTGTGGGATGGCGGTTGCTGCGTCCTGGCCCATCGGCGGCTCAAGGTGGTCGATCTCTCGGAGCACGGGCATCAGCCGATGCTCGCCCCGGGCGGGGACCAGGTCATTGTCTATAACGGGGAGTTGTACAACGACGCCGAACTGCGGCACGAGCTCACGCCCGCGCTGGCGTCGCGGGGCGAGGGCTTTCGAGGCACGTGCGACACTGAAACGCTGCTCGCGGCTATTCGGGTGTGGGGCGATGGGGCGATCTCCCGGCTGCGGGGGATGTTTGCGTTTGGGTACTTCGATGCGATAGGGGGGCGGCTCACGCTGGCGCGTGATCCGCTGGGGATCAAGCCGCTGTACTGGCGGCGGTGGATGGTCTCGGGCGTGCCGCATTTCGCGTTTGCGAGCGCGATCGCGCCACTGCTGGGCCTGCCGGGAACCGAGGATGGTCCGGACCTGGTGACGGTGAGCGCGTACATGACGACGATCCGCACGACGCTTGGCAGCCGCACGCTGTACCGGGGCGTGCAGACGCTGGAGCCGGGGACGAGCCTGACGTTGGATGTGAGTCGCTGACACCCCGGGTGACGAGGTGGACGGCGAACGCTGCGGCGGGGCGCTCGGATGCGGGCGACACGCGGGCGATCGTGATCGACTCGGTGGCTCGGCACCTTCGCAGCGATGTGCCGTTGTGCTCGCTGCTGAGCGGCGGACTGGACAGCACGATCGTGGCGGGGATCGCGAGGCCGCGGGTGGCGGAACTGCACACCTATTGCTCGGGCGCGGAAGCAGCCACGAGCGCCGGGGCGGACGACTTCGTATTCGCCAGAATGGCGGCGGAGGCGATCGGCACCACGCACACGGAGGCCGGGGTGTCGCGAGAGATGTTCGCGGCCCGCTGGCCCGCGATGGTGAAGACGCTCGCAACCCCACTCTCCACACCCAACGAAATCGCGATCAACGAGGTGGCTCGCACGCTGCGTGCGGATGGTCGCATTGTGACGCTCAGCGGCGAAGGGGCGGACGAGCTCTTTGGCGGGTACAACGTGCCGCTCGCGAGCGCGGCCCAATACTTCGCGGGCAAAGGCCAAGACCCGGCGGGGCACGACCTGATGGAAGCCGCGTGGATTCCCCCCGAGACAAAGGCGGCGGTGTTTCATGAGCCGGTGTGGAGAGCGGCCGAGCATGACGGGATGCTGTTTGCGTGGTACCGAGATACCTGGCAGTCGCTCGCCGCAGAACGCGACGATGACTCGCCATTGCAGGTGCACTTGCGGCTCACACGGCGGGTGAACCTGGAAGGGCTGCTGGCGCGGCTGGACACGGCGACGATGCTGGCGGGGGTGGAGGGGCGTACGCCGCTGGCGGACCAGGTGGTGGCGGCGCACGCCGAGGCGTTGGCGATCGGTGACAAGTACGACCCGGCGACGCCCGCGCCGATGGGCACGAAAGTGGCGCTGCGGCGGGCGTTTGGAGGGGATATGCCGCGGGGAATCGTCGAGCGACCGAAAGCGAGCTTTCCTTTGCCGGTGCAGCGCTGGATGGACGTCGGGGGCGAGTGGCTGGGGGGGTCGAGGTTTGCCCGCGAGCTGTTCACCGAGGCGGCGATCACGACGGTGGCGGCAAAGCCCAACGAGTTGTGGCGTCTGGCGTGGCCGATGATCAATCTGGCGTTATGGGGCCGCCGGTGGGAATAACGCGCCGGACGCGCGTGGGTGGCACGACCGCGGCCGGTTTATTCCGGCGAGAAGCCCGCACGCCGCCGCGATCGGGCGGCCTTGGGGATTCGCTGAATCCGGACGTTCACTGCGTGGGTATTCACGCCGATGACCCTCGCGATGCTGCAGGATTGGCTGGGCAAACCCTCGAAGCGGACGAATCGCCCGCGTGCGACGGAGCGGTTTGTCGCCATCGGGCTGTCGTGCCCGCTGGGTGACGTGGCCGACTTATCGATCGGCGGGGCCCGGATTCGCTGGAGCAAGAAGCCGGCGCTCAAAGTCGGCGACGCCCTGTCGCTCAAGCTGACCTCTGAATCGCAGTGCGTGCGGGTGCAGGCGGTCGTCGCGTGGATTCGGAGGACCGGGCTGATGGGCGGGGGCGAGCTCGGGTTCAAGTTTGTCGGGGTCAGCAAGTCCATGGCCATCGCGCTGGTGCAGCTTGGCAAATATGGCTTTGTCACCAGCGACGTGGGGACGGCCGAGAGCGCGGCCAATCACGCCGCGGGGCGCCCGCAGACGGGCGAGGCGGAGACCCCGCCGCCCACGGCGACGCGACCCAGCGACGACAAGCCTGCGAGCGCTCCAGCACCCGGTGCGAGCAGCGCGGGCAGCCCGCGCGTGATCGCGGCGATGGAAGTCGATGACTTGTACCTGGTGCTCGGCGTGGCGCGGGATGCGTCCGAGGATGCCGTCAAAGCCGCGTATCGCAAGCTGGCGCTTGAACTGCACCCGGATCGCAACCCCTCGCACGACGCATCGGTTCGGTTCACGCATGTGTCAAAGGCGTACACCGTGCTGCGCGACCCGGAGATGCGGGCGCGGTACGACGTGCTGTTGAACTCGTCGAAGGCGGCGTAGATGTGGTTCTCGCACTGACCCCGAGGACGGGGTCCGATGGGTATGAAGACCTGTTGCTCCAGCCGGGAAACACTCCCGGCGGGAACAAGCAATCCCATCAAGGAGCAACAGGTCATGGAGAATGTACCGGTGTATGTC
>JBAZUW010000013.1:28157-28494 GCA_041661205.1 Phycisphaerales bacterium | reverse complement strand
CTCAAGAGGGCGAAAAGCGGCGATATGCACTTGGCAAGGACTGAAAACCAGCGTCAATGTATTCGCAGGAACGCGCGGCATTGGACGCACTTGCGCGACGTCAAAAGTGTAGGAGCGAGCCCGGGCCAGCGGCTGTCGGCGAAGGCGCGTGCCACCGTGTGCCCCCGAGAACGGCTCTGCGTCCTCGGTGCTTTCGGGTGAAAGCTCGCGAACCGCACCGAGGAAGCCCAAAGCCGCTCCCTGGTGGCACGTCGGCAAACCGCCCTACTCCCGCTTCCCCTTCGGAGCCGCGGCCATCGTCGCCTTGGTCGTCATCTCCTGCTCTTTCCCGTCCACC
>JBAZUW010000013.1:0-28147 GCA_041661205.1 Phycisphaerales bacterium | reverse complement strand
CGGTCGCCGGTCTTGAGGCCCGCCTTGGCCGCAGGCCACTCGTCGCCGGAGAGCCCGCCCACCACCACGCCCGGCTCGTCGTCCGAGTAGTTACCGGGCATGATGCCAAACTTGACCTTGATGCCCGTCAGCGGCCCTTGCGCCTGCTCCTTGTCTTCGTCCCCGCCCCGGTCGTCCTTCTGGAAGCGGAACCCTTCGGGGCGCAAGGCCGCATCCAGACCGATGCGATACACCAGGTCCGCGACCTGGGCTGCGCCGTCAAAGTTGATCGTGGCGATCGTGTCCTTCGAGGTGTGATACTCCTGGTGCAGGCCCGTAAAGAAAAACAAATTCGGCACGCCCTTGAGTTGGAACGAGTAATGGTCGCTGTTGCTCGCGCCGATTCGGGTCGGTTTGATCGAGAGGCCCGACGCCTCCCAGTAGGGCTTGGTCCACTCATCCAGCCCGGTGGCCGTGCCCACGCCCCCCACTTCCAGCTTCCCCTTGCCATCATGCTCGGTGTCGGGTCGCAGCCGCCCGATCATGTCCATGTTCAGCATGATGTCGTGCTTTTCCAGCGGCACAATCGGGTGGTTCACGTAGTACTGCGAGCCGTTGAGCCCAGACTCCTCGGCGCTGAACCACAGGAACAGCACGCTGCGTCGGGGCTGGTCGGCAGGCAACGCGGCATACGCATCGCGAAACCGCCTCGCCAGCAGCAGATTACCCGACGAGCCCGAGGCGTTGTCGTCGGCACCCGGATGGATCTTGCCCCGCCCTTCGCCACCTTCGCGCGAGCCAAAGTAGCCGTAGCCCACATGGTCGTAATGCGAGCCGATGACGACGAACTCCTCCGCGAGCGGCCCGACGCCGGGGAGCACGCCACCCACGTTGTCGGTGAGCAGGGGGACCTTTTCAAGTTGCACGATGACATGGGCTTCACGTGTTGAGAGGGGCACCACTGCCGGACCAGCGTCAGCAAGCTGGCGGAGATCCATCAGAGAGCGGTGCTGCTCGTCGGCAGCCTTGACAAATGTGTCGACTGCCTCGCGCTTCACCATCACAATGGGGATATCAAGTGGCCGCCCCGAAAGACTGATGTCCTCCAGCCTCTCCGCTCGGGCGTCGGCCGCACCCGGGGCGCTCACGAAGATAATCGCCTTGGCCCCCAGCTTGGCGCATTCCTGGAACTTGCCATCCAAGGCTGCATTCGTTGTCCAACCGACATCGCTCCATTTGCTCTTGCCGGCTTCATCCATCGGTTCAAATCGCATGACGAGAGCGATCTTTCCCGTCAGGTCGGTCCCGTCGGGAAAGCTGGTGTAACCCTTGTCGCCTTCCTTGATGCCGTAGCCCACGAATACCACCGGAGCCCGCACATCTCCCGAGCCGGAAAAGCCAATGACATTGAAAGCCGTCCCGGGATCGAGGTGCATGTCCGCAATCGCACTCAACGGGTTTAAAGGATCCCCCCACACGGAAAGCGAGAGCTCCTGCTTGCGAATCTTCACCGAGTCTCCCGGGCGCAGACTCGGCGGGGCCACAAACTCCTGCCGCCACGACTTGAACCCGGCCTCGCTCTCTTTCCCGTCGGCCTGAACCGTCCCCGGGAACGCCGGCGTCAAGCCCAGGCTCTTGAGATTGAACTCGATGTACTCCGCCGCCCGCCGGTTGCCCTGCGTGCCCGGGGCTCGCCCCTCCATGAACGGGTTGGCCAGCGTGCTCTCGTGCGTGCGATACTCGATAACATTGGCCGCCAACTCCTCGGCGGACGATGGCATCACGTGCGAGGTATCACCGTCGAGCGCGCTGGCCCCGCGGATGGCTGTGCCGCACATCGCCACCAACGCCACTGCCCAGCTCATTCCACCGA
Source organism: Phycisphaerales bacterium (assembly GCA_041661205.1). Classification (GTDB taxonomy): domain Bacteria; phylum Planctomycetota; class Phycisphaerae; order Phycisphaerales; family UBA1924; genus RI-211. The sequence goes on along the minus strand of JBAZUW010000013.1, from coordinate 26,295 downwards.
ATCGCGTCTTCATAGTTTGGTCTTCCTTGGCAACCCCTGTCTAACCCATGGTATCGCGAAGTGGAGGCCAACGGCTCATGCTGGCAACCATTGCTGGGCGTCACACCAACGCCACCAGACAAAACAAGGGCGGCCCCCCGAAAGGGAGGCCGCCCCGAACGCGTCATGCGTATGTGTGGTCTGATCCGCCCTTAGTTAGGGCACGCCCCGCCGGCAATCACGTTGATGATGGCATCAACATCGCCCTGATCGACGTTGCCGTCGCAGTTGAAATCGGGGTTGAAGTTGGTGGGGTTCTCGCCGCCCGCCACCACGTTGATGAGGTAGTCGACGTCACCCTGATCGGTGTTTCCGTCCTGGTTGGCGTCAGGGTCGCAACCGGTCTTGATGATGGTGAGCATGCCGGCGGCGTTGGTCGGCACGCTGGTCCCGCTGATCCCCAGTCGGATCAGCACGGGCTGCGAGCCACGAACGTTGAGCCCCTGGATTCGAGCCTGATTGCTGCTGCACCCGGTGACGCCCGAGCCGACATTGTCATTGCACGCGATGTCGGGGCCGAAGCAGAACTCGTGAACGCTCAGCATGGGGTTGCTGATCGTCGAGCCGCACGTCTGAATCGTGTACGTTCCATCGCACGAGGGAGCAAAGCGGTACCACACCTCGCGCACCGTTCCAGCGGCCGGCTGGCAGCTCGCGCCGCTGCCGTCGGTGGTCGCCTCAGACAGATCAAACGGGTACGAACCCACGTCGATCGTCGTCGCGTTGGAGCACTCGTCGTTGGCGGGCAGCGGCGGGGCGTGCAGGATGGTGAGCCCGCCCACCGGCGTACCAAAGAGCGTGCCCACCGCGCCCACGCGGATCAGCACCGGATGTCCGGCGGTCACCGCCAGGCGGCTGATTCGGGCCCGCGTGGAGCTGCAGTTCAGCGTCGGTCCCGCGTCCAGGTTGTTGTTGCACGCCAGTTCGCTGCCCCCGCAGCCGTCATAGGCCGTCAGGGTGGTGTCGTAGTTGGCGGTACAGGTTTCGAAGCGGGCTTCGCCCGTGAAGGTCGGGGTGTAGCTGTACCAGGCGTCCTTGTCGGAGCTGACGCAGGACGCGGCGGTGAAGTCATCGACGTACGCGCCGCAGGGGTTGAAGGTGAAGTTGCCTTCGCCCACCGGCAAGGCCGTAGCGCAGGTGTCGTTGGGGATGGCGGTAGCCGTGGGGTCAAGGGTGACACTGGCGGGAGTGGTATTCACCATGCCGCACGCGCCGGTGATCTGGCAGTAGTAGGAGCCAACGTCAGAGGGGTGCCCGTTGGCAATGCGCATCTGGAAAGAGTTGGTGCCGGTCAGCACCGAGCCGTCCGGCGTGGTGCCATCGGACAGGGACTGCGAGCCCTTGTACCACTGGAAGGTGGTCGGCCCGGTGCCGCCACCCGCGGCATTCAGAATCACCGTCGTGCAGTGCGTGAAGGTGGTCGAGGCGGGATTGATCGTGACAAACGGGGGCACACAGCCGCCGGTGCCGCCAGAGAGTTGCACGATCCAGGGCACCGCGCCCGGGATTCGCTGGGTGCCGCCCTGCAGGCCGACAACCGCTTCGCCACCCTGCGTGATCGCGGTCGGGTAGCCCAGCTTGGGCAGGCCTCGCGTGGGGTCACCGGCGTCGCCAATGGGGCCGTAGTCTTCCACAATGCGGGGAGTGTTCTGCGCGACAAGGTAGTCGTACCAGTCGGTGACCGTGCTCTCACCGTTATTCCGGTAGATGAATCCGCCAGACATGAAGCTGCCGCAGGTGCTGTAGATCGCGATGCCGACGACGGTATTGCCGTCCTCAGACAAGGCGGTGGCGCTCAGACGGGGGGGGATGCCGCAGGTGGTGACCGCGCCGGGCAGCCATGAGGCCGGGGTCGTGAGATCCGCGCCGATATTGATCGGCATGTCCCACGACTGCGTGCCGGCGTTGTACACCCACTTACCGATGAAGGAGTTGCTGGCAGAATCAACCGCCGGGCCGACGATGATCGTTCCGGCGCCGTTCATGTGCGCCGTGCCGAAAGAGGCGCTGATGCTGCCGGGGAAGCCCGCGGCGTTGTTCGCCATCGGCAGATAGCTCATCACGTAGCTGGAGCCATTCCAGTTCCACACCACCGGGCGAGCGACGTCCGGGTCCGCCGTCGTGGACGTGCCGCCCACGTTGTACTCCTGCCAGCCGACCACGACCGTGCCGTCGTTGCTGACACCGAATGCGCCGCCGTTACGGCGCCGCCAGGTGTTGCTGCTGGTGCGCTGGGGTGTGCTTAGAGCCTGCAGCGCCCCCGCGCCGGCGTTGCCCTGCATGTCGTACACCCAAGGACGGAACTGGAACGTGGACAGCGCGATGGTTGCACCCGCCGCGTTGTTGTACGCCGAGATGTACCCCTGCCCGGCGGCATAGCGGCCGTTGGGCGAAATCGCCACGGGCGTGAGGAACGTGCCACTGCTGCTGCCGCTCGAACCCGAGCCAAAGATGCCCAGCGACGGGGTCAAGGGGAGCCCGCCGATGCGGCTCACCGTGTTGGTGAGGGAGGTCCACACCGCGCAGCTGCTTTCCCCGGTGGAAATCGGCGCGGGGACGAGCGTGGGCGTCAAGCTGAACGGAGGCGATACGCCGGTCGCCGTGTTGCCCGCGATCTGCGGGGCCGTATTGAGGGCCGTGGTGTACAGAATCGAGCCGTCGCTGGAAATGAACCCGCCACCTCCGTTGCTGCCGGCCAGCTCGGAGACGGTGACGGTGGAGCCGTTAAAGCTCCAGCGGGCGGCGGCCGTGGTACTGATTCCCGACCCGCCGATGTAGAACACACCGCTGGTTTGGTTGCTGATGCTCAGCGGCGAGCCGCTGCCCAGCGAGGTAATCGAGGGCTGAGCCCCGGCGCTCAGCGCCAGGCAAAGCGTTGCCGACAAAGCAGTTCCACGCGCGATCCGCATCATGATTCGTCCCCTTGGCTAATGCCATTCTCGGAGCGGCATGTCCGCCACCAGCGCCCAGCGCCCGAGAAGACCGGCACAATGTACCAAGCGCGAAAGGTTTGACAAGCCTTTTCCCAGATTTTCTAAGCAAAAGTTTGCAGAGACATTGCGAGGTGACTCTTATTTTGATAAACTCCGGTCCAATGCCCGCCTACCAAGCCCCAACCGGTCAGATGATCGAGCACGCCCGTGACGCCCTGCAAGGGGTTCGGGGGGCGTTGATCGAGTTGTACACGAGCATTGGGGCGAACCCGGAGGAGCCTCAGGAGGTTGCCCGGCAGTTCGGCCTCAACCGAAACCTGACTTGGAAGCTCTCGCGGGTGATGACGGGTACGCAGCCTTTCGCCACCCTCAACCATCTTCCCGGCAAGCAGGGCATGGACCTGGCGCTGCAGGCCTTTCGCAAGGCCAGCGCTCCCGGCGACGCCATCGAGGCGGTGGATCGCTCGCTTCGCCAGCTCTACGAAGTGATCGAGGTTCATGCTGGCGACCGCGATCACTTCGAGCTCACGCTCGAGAGCATGGGGCTCTTCGAGCGTGAAGATCGGCCAGATAGCGGGCGAGAGCAGGCCTTTCGCGGCAACAGCATGATCTGGGGCGTGCAAACCAAGACCCGGCTGGTCACTACGTTCATGGGACCCTCCGCTTCCCCGAACTGTGTCGACTTTGTTCAGCTTGTCGGTCTTTACGGCTTCCGGCGCCTGCGCACCAGTGCTCGCTGGCGCCTCTTTCGCCTACAGATCTTTGACGATGCCGGCAAGGAACTCGAAGTCCGAAAGCGACCCGAGGAAATCGATAAGCACAAGCTGCCGGGCGATGCGCCGCTGGTTCTGCGCGATTTCTGTTCGGCCAATATGCCCACCATCGAAACTTCGGACACACCGGAAGGGCGAGAGTTTGTGCTGCCCGGCGGGCCGGTGGGTAACCAGGGCGCGTTCGACTGCTACTTTGGTTATATCGCGCGCGGGCTGCCAGCGATCAAGAGCCCCGAAAACGCCTTTGGCTCTGCGGCCGCCTCGATGACAACACCGACTGAGAATCTGATCTTCGATCTGATTGTGCACAAGGACTTGCAGGTGCCGCGAGAGCCGGAGCTGGCGCTGTACGGCTTCCCGCACGGCGGCTCTGAGAACCCGGCGCTGCAAACCCCGGGCAATCAGTTGCCGCTGAACGATGAGCCGCACGAGTTGGCAGGCGGGCCGCCGGTGGTGGCGACTCCGCTGGTGCCTCGCTACGCGGCTTTGGCCAACAAGGTGTACGCGCGAATGGGCTGGAACCCGGCGTCTTTCTGGGGGCTGCGTCTGCAGGTGAAGTACCCGCCGATGTCGTGCCGGTATGTGGCGCGGTGGCCGTTGCCGTAGGGCCTTCGTGATTATTCGGCCTGTGAGCGGAGCCACTCAGCGTCATACTGATCGCAAGGGTGCTCTGCCATGAACTTGTGGACAATCTCCTCCAACTTGGCGCGAGGAACGGTGGCGTACTTGATTTTTCTCCAGCGGCCATTCGCAAGGCAGTAGTCGATGTACCTTTCGGGCAGTTCTGGAAGGCCCTCCAAGGTGTATCCGCGGACGATCAGGATTGGAACTCCGCCAACAATCGAAATCGGTTCCTGCTCCCACCGCTTAGAAAGCCGCTTGTCGACGAGATTGGATACCTCAACGGAACTTCCGACGAAGTTCGGAGCGCCGAGTCGCGGACTACGCAGCTCAGCGCCGGAACGATCCTCGAGCAGCATGCGGCACAGCACGATTGCCTCGCCGCAGTTGGGAGAGAGTTTCGCGATTTGGCGCAAGCGCGCCTCACGCTGGACGTCACCAAGCGATTGCAACTCAACTGCGGACTCAAGAAAATGAGAAATCCTGTAGTTCTCTGTGAAGGCGCTGAAGTCCACGCACATCGATGGCGGGGTTAAGACGACAGATGAGGGAAGACTGGCCTCAGCGGGAACCGCGGCGGACTGCGTCTTGTTTGAGGAGCACCCCGCGAACAGAACCGTCGCCAACGCCGCGAAATAAACCCGTACGCTGCACTTCATATCGCATCCTTTCGGTTTCAGCGCGACAAGAAAGCTCTATATTGAATGATGATATCAGGACATCGGCAGTACGGGACGCCCATCCAACGCGACCACTTCTCTATGCTGGGCGGCGATTTTCACCCAAAGATTTTCAACTGCTCGGCCGCGTTCACAAACTCCGCCTCGGGGTGGTACGGGTCTAGGCGGTAGTCCCCGCTCCAGCACGCGGTGCAATAGCTGGCCGGATCGCGGCTCATGCACGAGAGCAGCCCCTCCAGCGAGAGGTAGTGAAGCGAGTCCACGCCCAGATAGTCACGGATCTGGTCGATGGTCTTGCCATTGGCGACCAACTGGCTGCGCTCGGCAAAGTCCACGCCGAAGTAGCACGGGTGTCGGATGGGCGGGCAACTGATGCGCAGATGGATTTCCTTCGCGCCCGCGGCCCGCAACTGATCCATCTTGGCCTTGGTCGTCGTGCCACGCACGATAGAATCATCCACAATCACTAGCCGCTTACCCCTGACCATCTCGCTGATGACGTTGAGCTTGAGGCGCACGGCGCTCTGGCGGGCCTCGGGCGTGGGCTTGATGAAGGTTCGCCCCACGTAGCGGTTGGGCACGATCGCCTCGCAGTAGGCCAGACCGCTGGCACGGGCGAAGCCCAAGGCCGCACTGCGCCCGGAGTCGGGCATCGGCACCACCGAGTCGACGTCGGCGGGGGCTTCCCTGGCCAGCACCTCGCCCATACGCTCGCGGGTCATCTGGACATTTTGCCCGAAGACGATGCTCGCGGGGTTGGCAAAGTAGACATGCTCGAAGGCGCAGTGGGCGGGCTTGGCCGAGCCGTCGGCGAAGCGCCGCGATGAGAGGCCCGCGTCGGAGATCGTGATGATCTCGCCGGGCTCGATCTCGCGAATGAGCTCGGCGCCTACGACGTCGAGCGCGACGGTTTCGCTGGAGACGACGTACTGGCCGGAAGTGAGCCGCCCGATCACCAGCGGGCGCCACCCCCAGGGGTCGCGGGCTGCCTCGATCCGATCCGGGAACAGAAAGACCAGGCTGAAGGCACCTTGAAGGTGACGCAACGTGGCGGCCAGCGGATCCGGGCTTTGCTGCTGCGCGGGGCTGGCGAGCAGGTGGATGATCACCTCGGTGTCAGAGGTGGTGTGGAAGATGTGTCCGGCGTCTTCAAAGCGGTTGCGCAGCGGGTCGGCGTTGATCAGGTTGCCGTTGTGGGCGAGGGCGACTTGGCCCCCGACGTAGCTTTCGAGCAGGGGCTGGGCATTACAGGAGAGGGAGCCGCCAGCGGTGGAGTAGCGGTTGTGGCCGATCGCCCCGCGCCCGCCGCGGACGTCGATCTTGTCGAGCGTGTCGGGGTCGAAGACCTCCGCGACCAGGCCCATGCCGGTGGTGGCGTTGAGCACGAGCCCATCGGAAACCGCGATTCCCGCGGATTCCTGGCCCCGGTGCTGCTGGGCGTAGAGGCCGAGGTAAGCCAGGCGTGCACCGTGCGGGTGGCCCCACACGCCGAAGACGCCGCATTTTTCTTTCAGTTCGGTCTGGGTAGGCCGGTTTTCCGAACCGACCACAATCGCGCCGACGCTGTGGGCGCATTGCGGTGTGGCGGGTTGATTGGAAAGGACGGTCAGCGGCAGTGAGCGGGCCATCGAGGTCACTGTAGCGCGCCGGCGCGGGGATTCGGATGTTTCTGCCTAGCTTCAATCGCCACACGAACGCGGGCCAGCGCAAACACCCCGGCCAAGACCACCACAATGCTCGGACCGGTGGGCCAGTCGGCCTCGAAGCCGAGCACCAGCCCCCCTACCACCCCCGCCAGCGCGATAAACAGGGCCAGCCACAAAACCGCCCCGGATCGCCGGCTCAGGAGCAGCGCCGACGCACCGGGCAGCACCAGCATGGCGGTCGCCAGCACCACGCCCGCGAGCTTCATGGCGGTGACGGTCGCCAGGGCGAGGAGGGTCATCAGGATCAGGCTCATCACCGGCTCGCGCACGCCCATGGCGCGGGCGACGACCGGGTCAAATGCCCAGAAGACCAGCGGGCGGCGAACCCACCACAACGTGAGCAGCACCACCACCGCGCTCCCCCAGCCCAAGGCCGCGTCGGTCCAGCCGATGCCGTCCATGGAGCCGAACAGGAACGACTCCCATGAGACGCCGCGGCTGGCCCCGTGCGCGTGAGAGGCGCGAGTGAGCAGCACCGCGCCCAAGGCCATCGAGGCCACCAGCACGATGCCGATGGCGGTATCGGCCTCGGTTTTGCCGCGCAGGCTGAGCCAGCCGATGGCCAAGGCAGCGAAGAGGCAGAACCCAAAGACGATGCCAAAGGCGCCGAAGGAGACCGCGCCGGCGGCACTCATCCACCCCAAGGTCGCCACCACGCCCGCTCCGCCGAAGGCCGCGTGGCTGATCCCCTGTCCCACAAAGGCGAGGCGCTTGAGCACAACGAGCACGCTCAACCCCGAGCACATGATGGCGATGGCCAGGCCGGTGAGCACGCCGGGCCAGAAGAGACCCCGCAGCGCCGGGTCGGTGAGGTAGTGAATGGTGTTCATTTGTTGGGAACGCCGATCTGCACCGGGTGGTGATGATGCCCGGAACACGAGTCTGCCGGATGGGCGTCGACGTGCAGATCGCCGAAGATGGCCGCCACGTCGTGCCGAAAGACTTCGGCGAGCACCGCGGGCGTGAGGCCGGCGGGGGCTACGTGCGAGTGCAGCGTGCGGCTCAGGCAGGCGATGCGGTCGCACCCGCTGGCGACGGTGCGGATGTCGTGGCTCACCACCATCACCGTGATGCCGAAGTCGTCGCGCAGCTTGCTCAGCAGCTCGGCGAACTGCTGCTGACCGGCGACGTCGATGCCGACGGTGGGTTCATCGAGCAGGAGGAGCTTGGGGCGAGAGGCGAGGGCGCGGGCGATTTGAACTCGCTGGAACTGGCCGCCTGAAAGGGATCCCACGTGGTTGGTGGCGATGGCGCTGGCGCCGACCGCCGCGAGGGCGGCCTCGACCCCCGCGTGCTGCTCGCGCGAGAGCTTCTGCCACGGGGGCAGGCGCAGGGCCGGGCCCATCTCGACGACTTGGCGCACCGAAAGGGGGAAGGCCTGCTCGGCACCGGAACGCTGGGGGACGTAGCCGACCAAGCCTTGCAAAGCCGCGGCTTGGGGGGAGAGGCCGAAGACCGTCACCTCGCCGTGCGTGGGGCGGATGAGTCCGAGGGTGAGCTTGAGGAGTGTGGACTTGCCGCCCCCGTTGGGGCCGAGGACGCCGAGGCGGGCCCCGACAGCGACGTCGAGGGTGACATCCCGCAGCGCGAAGGCGTCGGCAACGCCGGGGTAGGCGAAGCTGACGTGATTGAACTGGACGGCGACTGGGTGCATGTCGTGGAGTGAGAATGGAGAATCAATAAGGATGGTAGCGGGGAGGACGGCACAGGGTCGTAGGCACTAGGCAATGGGCATGAGGCACTAGGGGTGAAAGCAGCCGACCGCCATGCCTTTCAAGAATGCCGAATTACGAATGCCGAATCACCAAGTTCAAGACCCTTAGTCTCCAAACGAAAACCACCACGATGCGGGGCGCATCGTGGTGGCACGGGTCAGTGGCGGCACGGATGAGAACCGTTTGCGCGTTTGCCGCGTTACCTGTCTTCGGGCTTGCTGCCCATGCCCGAGCGGTCTGGGCTGGCGGGGCGCTTGGGCGGGGTGTAGGGGTTTTTGGCTATTGCGTCGAGCATCACCTCGATGCCCTTATCCAGCTGCGGGTCGCCACCGTCGACCATGAGCGAGGGGTCGTCAATGACTTCGATGTCGGGATCCGTGCCGTGCCCTTCGACGCCCCAGGTGCCGTTGGTTTTGTAGAAGCCGAAGTCGGGGACGGTGATGGTGCCGCCGTCGATGAACGCCGGGTTGCTGGTGAAGCCGACCAGCCCGCCCCAGGTGCGGGTGCCAATGACCGGGCCGATGTGGTCGTGCTTGAAGAGCCAGGGGAACATGTCACCGCCCGAACCGGCCAAGCCGTTGATGAGCATGCACTTGGGCCCCTGGTGGCTGTCGGGGGGCCAGACCCAGTCGTGGCCGTCGCGCCGTGCCCAATAGTTGGTGACAGGACGGTTGAGGAGTTCGATGAAGCGGGTGGGGATCTGGCCGCCACCGTTCCAGCGTTCGTCGATGATGAGGGCGGGCATGGTCCGCTGGCCATAAAACTGGCGGAAGAGGTCGCTCTGGCCATCGACGCCGGTGTTGGGGACGTAGATGTAGCCGACTTTGCCGCCGGTCTTTTCGGCGACGTAGGCGCGGTTGTGCTCGATCCAGGCGCGGTAGCGCAGGGTGCTTTCGGAAGCGATGGGTTTGATAAGGATCGTGCGTTCGGTGCCGTCCATCACGGGCTTGGAGGAGAGCGTGATGGAGATGGTGCGTCCGGCGGCGCCGACGAACGCCGCCCACGGAGCCTTGGTGGTGTCCACCGGCACGCCGTTGACGGCGAGCAGGTAGTCGCCAACCTTGGCGTCCACACCCGGGGCCGAGAGGGGGCCCCGCGCGTCGGAATCCCACGCGGCACCTTCGTAGATTCGGGTGATCTTGAAGGCCTGCTTGCCGGAGTCGTCGCCGGCGAGGGCGAAGTCGCACCCGAGCATGCCGACGTTGACACTCGGCGCAGTCTCGATGTCGCCGGGGTTGCCCAGGTAGGCGTGCCCGATGTTGAGCTCCGAGATCATCTCCGAGATGATCCAGTTGAGGTCCTCACGCGATGCGGCTTCGTCCACCATGGCACCGTAGTGCTCGCGCATCTTCGCCCAGTTCACCCCGTGCATGGTGGGCTCGTAGAAGTAATCTCGCATGATGCGCCAGGCGTCGGAGAAGATCTCCTTCCATTCCTGGCGCGGGTCGACCTCGATGTTCATGCCCGCGGTGGGCACCGTGTCAGTCTTGCCGCCCGCGCTGGGCTCCGCGATGGCGAGATTTGAGCCGCCCCGGAAGACCAGCAGTTTCTTGCCGTCGGCGGCGACCTGGAACGCCGCGCCGGTGGTGATTGTCTTTTCCGACGGCTCGTCGGCGGCGTAGTCGTAAACCTTGATCGAGGCCGGGCCTTCGTCTTCGCCCCGCAGGCTGCGCCGGACGTAGACGAGCTTTTCACCCTCGACGACCCCCAGGCCGCCAAACGCGCCCGCATCGATTTCCATTTGGATCGCGCGGCGTTCAAAGCCGTCAAAGTCGATCTTTACGTCCTTCACTTCGCCGTCCGACGACGAGCTCGAACTGCCGGACTTGCTGTCCGGCAGGCCTTTGCTGGTGCGGGTGGCCTTCCACTTGCCCTTGGTGTCGGCCACGGTCCAGGTGCCGCTGGCGGCTTCGCCGGAAATGGTGCCGATGAACGCGACCTGGCGCGGGCCGAGCTTGGCGCTGAAGGTGACGTTGCCGCTGGACTTGTCGTAGGTGCCGGTGAGGCCTCCCCCGCCCATCAAGGAGCTCACTTCGCCGGAGAGCTTGTCCCCTTCGAGTTTCACCTTGATCGTGAAGGGCACTTCGGGTGGCATGCCCTGGGGCGGGGCATCAAAGGTTGCGGTCGCGCTCCACACGCCGGTCACGCCGTCGTCGGCGGGCTGGCCTTCTTCCGGCTTGGGTTCGGGCTTCTTGTCGTCGGACTTTTCGTCCTTCTTGGCGTCAGCGGGCTTCTCGTCTCTTTTGTCTTCCTTCTTGTCTTCCTTCTTGTCTTCCTTTTTGTCGTCCTTCTTTTCGGGCTTCTTGGCGGGCTTGATTTCCTCCTCGTCGCTCTTGGGCAATCCGGGGTTCTTCACGTCCGCCCGCAGCGGCACCATCAGCACCACATCCGTGCTGGTATACGCGAAGGTCGTGTCGAGCTGGCTGTAGACAGGGTTGTTGATGGCGCGGCGCGAGACGAAGAAAAGGTAATCGCCCTTGCGGTCGAAGGTCGGTGAGAAGGACGCGAACATGGGGCTGGTGACGACTTTCTTCTCGCCGCTTTTGATGTCGGCGATGACGATCACGGTCTGGTCCGATTCGCCGGTGCGGGCGTAGGTGATCCAGCGCGAGTCGGGGCTCCAGGCGATGGAGGGCGATTCCATCCATGGGTCTTTGTCGAACTCCTTGGTCTCGCCGCTGGCGACGTCGGTGAGGTAGATCCGCCCGTTCTGATCGGTAAAGACAATGTGGGAGGAGTCCGGCGACCACGTGGGGTTGGAGCGATAGCCGGGGCCGAGGTCGGAGAGCTTGCGTGGGCTGGGCTTGGGTACCGCGTCGGGCTTGGGTTCGCTGCGCTTGGGGTCGTTTGCCTTGGCTTGGTCGGGGTTGGATTCCGCCGCCTTGGCATCGGGCTTCACGGCCTCGTCCTTGGGCGCGTCCGTCTGCTTGTCGTCCTTCTTGTCTTCTTTCTTGTCGTTCTTCGACTCGGGGGCCTTGGCGTCGCTGGGCCTTACCCACAGTTCGTTCTCGCCGGTCTCGTCAGAGAAGTAGGCGATCCACGCTCCGTCCGGGCTCCAGCTCGGGTCGCGCTCGGCGATGTTGCTGGTGCGGGTGAAGTTGCGGACCACACCCTCCTTGGCCGGAGCCGACCACAAATCTCCCCGCCCCTCGATGATCACCCGCTTGGCCGTCGGAGAGATCCCCGCACCGCCCACGTGCTTGGAGGCGTCCACCATCTGCTCGCGGATGCGCGGGCGGTCCCCGGGGATCACCACCGACACTTCCTTGCTCTTTCGATTGGCCAGATCCAGCAGCATCAGCTTCGCGCCAAGCTGAAAGACGATCTCGCCCTTGCCGGCATCCCCCGGCCCGATCGACGGCCAGCGAACATCGTCATCCGCAAATGTCGTCACCTGCTCGCGCTTGCCCGTGCGCACCGCGTACGCCCAGATGTTCAGCCGGTGCTCCGCGCCGTTGTCGCTGAGGTAGTACACGTTCTCGCCGTCGCCCTGGGGTACCCACATCGGCAACGTATCCGTCCCCTCCCAATCGGTGATCTTCTTCGCCGAATGGTCCTTCAGATTGAACAGCCAGATGTCGGTGGCCATCCCGCCCCGGTAGCGCTTCCAAGTGCGCGTATCGATGCTGTGGGGCGTGTACGCAAGCCACTGACCATCCGGGCTGATGCTGCCAAAGCCGGCGTATGGCACCGGGAGCTTTTCGGGCAGGCCACCGGCGGCGTCCACTTCGAACAACTGCGTCTGACGCTGCAGCCCGGCCAAGCCGTTGCACATGAAGAGCAGCTTGCCATCGGGCGTCCAGTCGGCGAGGTTCTCGCCGGTGGGGTGATAGGTCACTCGGAAGGGGATGCCGCCCGAGGCGGGAATCGTGTAGACGTCGCGTCCACCGTCATAGTTGCCCACAAAGGCGATGGTCTTGCCGTCGGGTGAAAACTTGGGGAAGGTCTCAAGGCCGGGAGGGCTGGCCAAAGGCGACGCGGTGCCGCCCGCCTTGGGAACCACCCACAGGTCGTTGCCATACTCAAACACGATCTGCGTGGAAGACACATCGGGCCAGCGGAGCATCCCCGCGTCAGGGGTGACATCCGCCAGGGCGGCCGGCGCGAGTCCGGCCAGAAGGGACACGATCAGAGCTGCACGAAAGCGACGGGTCGGCACGCAGAGTCCTTTCACAGTTGAGACGAATACCCCCGAGCCGGACCGGCCCGGGGCTGAGCGTTCGATGCTCCTCCCTTGGGATTTGCTCAAGGGAACTTACAAATCCACTCCACCGGATGAAAAACCGGAACAACGGGCACGGGTGCAGAGCATAGTGAAATCGCCAGAGTTCACACCCCAGACGGGATGTCGCTCAGATGGGGCGAACCAGATTTTCCGTCGGCTCTGGCGCATGGCGCGAGCCCGGACCGTGTACACTTTACTTTACCGGCGCGAACGCAACCCCATGGTACGAATCCGGTTGCGGCGCCGGGCCGCGCCAGGCGGTATCCGGGATTTCAACGTCGGGTGTCGAGCGCTCCCGCTCGAGAACCCCGCTTCGGTGTCTTGACGCATTCTGCCCGACCGGGGCAAGGAACGAATCATTACAAAGCTCAGCTCACCCCCACGTGCCGATAGCACCATCGAATCCAAGGGCAGGATCCACCCGGGCGAATGCGTCTTGCCCGGCGGGGCTGCTCAAGGGAAGCCTGCAAGCCTCGACCTGCCCGCAAGCGTCCGGGCCACGGCAGGCGGCAAACTCCAAATCCGCTGGACCTACACGCTGAGCATTCTGGGTGTCCATCTGCTGGCACTGGCGGCATGCCTGCCGTGGTTTTTCAGTTGGACAGGCGTCGTGACGTGCGTCGTGGGCATTTATGTCTTCGGCACGCTGGGCATCAACGTCTGCTTCCATCGCCTGCTGACCCATCGCAGCTTTGCATGCCCGGTGTGGCTGGAGCGGTCGCTGTCGCTGCTTGGCGTGTGCGCGTTGCAGGAGGGCCCGGCACGCTGGGTGGCGATCCATCGTCAGCACCATCAGCACTCTGACGAACAGCCCGACCCGCACTCGCCGCTGGTCGCGTTCTTCTGGGGGCACATCGGCTGGCTGCTGGTCACCAACAGCGAAACCGACACCATGCACCTCTATCACCGCTACGCGCAAGACCTCATGAAGCAGCGGTTCTACATGAACCTGGAACGGCGGCTGAACTGGCTGTGGGTGTACGTGGCTCACGCGGCGGTCTTCGCGGCGGCGGCGCTGCTGGCGGGGTTTGTGGTCTACCGAGATTGGGCGGCCGCCGGTCGGCTGGCCGCGAGCGTGCTGGTGTGGGGCGTCCTGCTTCGCACGGTGCTGGTGTGGCACATCACCTGGAGCGTGAACTCGCTGTCGCACTTGTTCGGGTATCAGAGCCACGACACGGGAGAGAACAGCCGCAACAACTGGCTGGTGGCGCTCATCTCAAATGGCGAGGGGTGGCACAACAACCACCACGCCGACCCGCGCTGTGCCGCCCACGGGCACAGGTGGTACGAGCTCGACGTGTCGTACCTGTCCATCGTGGTTCTGGAGAAGCTGGGTCTGGCCAAGCGGGTGATGAGGCCGGGGCGGCGGTGAACCTGTTTGCAGGAATGGGTGCATGGCCCGCGGCGGCTTTGAAGCGGGCACATGATGATATTTAACGTTTTATCATTGTTGTTCTTAAGAAGGATTCACCATTCAATACCTTGAGTGATGTATCTGCGTTGGCTAGACTTTGGCTGACGCATTTGATTGTCTGGGGCCCCAAGTGGCTCCCAACATTTTCCCCAGAACTGTGTGTCTTCCCGCATGGAAGGCGGGAATGTAAGCGTTTCGGGTTTTCCTGTGCAGAGTTCGCGTTTTCGATTCACACCACCCTCACCAAACCTCGCGCATGACAGGGTTCCTGATGCGGCCGTAGGTTGCCTTCGCGTTGCGTGACTCCTTTCGAAGCAGCAGTGCCCCTCTCATGCCTGATGGTCAGAACCCTGAAAAGCTCGGTCGCTCCGGCGAGCCCAACAAGGCCGCGACAGTCGAGCGAACCCACCTTCACTCTGGAGAAGTCGCGACAAACAAATCCTGGCCTGCTCGTGTCGCGGCCCAAGTCGTCTCGATCAACTTCTTTTTATGGCTGATGAGCGGGTACGCCATTCTCGGCGCGCTCGTCACGCTGATCGGCTGGACGTTCAACCGCGTCGAGTTGACCGACTGGTTCGCCGACGGCATCAGCACGATGCCGAACGCGGCGCTTGGAACGCTGCTGGGCGCGGGCGCAGTTCTGGCGCTTCGGCACCATCGCTGGCGGGGCGGGGCGATTCTCGGGGCCCTGCTCATGTTCCTGGGGGGCATCACGCTTCTCGAAAATCTGACCGGCCTGGACGCCGGCATCGACACATTGCTGCTTTCTCGCGAGTGGGGACAAAGGGCTGCCACGGCGCCGGGAAGAATGGGCGTTCCGGCCTCGGGGTGCTTCACAATTCTGGGGATTTTTATCTTTGGAGTATCGCTGTCGCCGAATTCGCGACCGGTACGAAAGGTTGCCGCGGGAAGCGCGCTGACGGTCATGGGGATCGCGCTCATTTCGATCGTGGGCGCGCTCTTCAACGCCGAGGGCCTTCACACCGTTCCAGGCGTCACTGCGATCGCATTGCCCACTTCTTCGCTCATCTGCTCCGTCGCGATGGCGTTCCTCTTTGCCATGCCCGACACCGAGCCTGTAGTCATCCTCACCGGGAACTCGGCGGCCTCGGCGATGTTCCGCCGCGCCCTTCCGCTGGTGATTCTGATCCCGATTTTCATCGGTCTGGCACGCGTCCAAGCAGAGCGAGCGAGCCTGGTTGATCAAACTTTGGGCACGGCCATCCGCACCATTGCGGAGATGGTGCTCCTGGGAGGCGTAGTCTGGTGGGGGGCGATCATCGTCCGACGGCACGAGCGGATCAGCGAGCGGCGCGAAAGTGAAGCGCGGCGTCAATCGGGCCTGATCAACTCGATCGTCGAATCCTCTGACGACGCCATCATCGGCAAGCAGGTCAACGGCGTGATCAACGCTTGGAACTACGGCGCCGAACGGATGCTGGGGTACACAGCCCAGGAAGCGATCGGGAAGCACATTTCTCTGGTCCTCCCGGAGCGAAAGGGCCCTGAGGCGGCGCGGGTCACCGCCCAGATCCTCCGGGGCGAGCGCATTCAGCACTTTGAGACCGAACGCCGCGCCAAGGGCGGGCGCCTGATCCGCGTCTCCCTCTCGATGTCTCCGGTCTTCGATGGTGATGGGCGCATCGTGGGTGTTTCCCAGGTGCTGCGAGACATCAGCAAACAGAAGTTGCTCGAAGAGTCGCTCCAGCAGAACGAGGCGCTCTTCGCGGCGCTGGTGCAGCAGGCGCCCAATGGTGTCTATGTCGTCGATCAGAACTTCCGCCTTGTCAAAATGAACGCCGCCGCGGCTCCGACGTTCGAGCGGATTGCGCATCCCATCGGAAGCGATTTTACAACGGTCATGCATGCGTTATGGGGTCCGGTGGTGGGCGAGGAATGCGTCAGGATCTTCCGGCACACACTCGCCACCGGTGAGCGCTACGTCTCCACGAATTTTACAGAAGAACGCGCTGACTTGTCCCAGGAGAAGTCCTATATCTGGGAAACGCAGCGAATCCGCTTGCCCAACGGCGACTACGGCGTTGTCTGCTATTTCGAAGATGTCACGGAAAGCACCCGCTCGGCCGCCGCCCTTCGCGCCAGCGAAGAGCGGGCTCGCTTGGCGACTGAGGCGGCGGGGGCGGGGATCTGGGAATGGAATATCAAGACCGGGCAAATCCGATGCGACGCCCAGATTCTCCGGATGTACGGCATCTCCCCCACCACGACCGGGCAAATTCCGTATGAGCGGTGGATCGAGTTTGTGATGCCCGAGGACCGTGCCGCCCAGGAGCGGTTTTTGCGGGAGACGATCGATCTGCACGGGTCCGGCTCGCGAGAGTTCCGCATTGTCCGGGCTGGCGATGGGGAGATTCGCTGGATCGATTCAAGAGAGACGGTGCGGCTGGGTGACGACGGACGAGCAGAATGGGTGGTCGGCACGAACATCGACATCACGGAACGTCGCCGGGTCGAGATGGATCTTGCGCAGCACCGTCTGACGCTGGAAGCCCGGGTCAAAGAGCGAACGCTGGAACTCGAACGGACGCAAGAGGGTTTGCGTCGCGCCGAGCGGCTGGCGGCAATCGGCACGCTGGCCGCCGGCCTGGGGCACGACCTGACGAACATGCTCCTCCCCATCCACTGGCGGATTGAGTCTCTTCTGAAGCAGGATCTCTCGGCGAAAACCCACGAGGATGTCGCGGACATCGCGGACAGCATGAAGTACCTCGAAAAGCTCGTCGCGGGCTTGAGGCATATGGCGGCTAACCCCGACGCCGCCCCGCCCGCGGGCGGCACCGATCTCGCCGAATGGTGGACCGAAGTGGGCGGGATGTTCCGGGCGGTCCTTCCCCGCACCGTTCGGCTGCACTGCCAGATTCCAATACCCGAGCCGGGCGCAAGTGTGGCCGTTTTGCCGCCGGTCGCGGTCAATCGCATCGGTCTCACCCAGGCGATCTTCAACATTGTCCAGAACGCGGGCGAAGCGCTCATGCCGCTCGGCCGCGGCAACGTCACGATTTCTGCATCGGTGTCTCCGGGGGCCGGGCCGCCACGAGTTGAACTCACGGTCAGCGACGATGGCCCCGGCATGCCACCGGAGGTGGCCTCGCGTTGCTTTGAGCCATATTTCTCGACGAAGGAACGGGCGGTAAACACCGGCATGGGCCTTACGCTGGTTCG
This sequence comes from Phycisphaerales bacterium, assembly GCA_041661205.1. Classification (GTDB taxonomy): domain Bacteria; phylum Planctomycetota; class Phycisphaerae; order Phycisphaerales; family UBA1924; genus RI-211. Next base: position 9,006 of record JBAZUW010000013.1, on the reverse strand, counting down.
TGGCGTGGTGGAGACCGTCGGGGGCTCGGTCGAGGTGCAATCGACACCGGGCCGCGGAACGGTCTTTACGCTGCGCTTCCACGCGGCGGAGAAGCCAGCCAAGCCGGCGCGGCCCGCCTGAGCCAACGGCGATCAGCACCCAGCGTGAACGCTCACCGCGCCAACACCGATGTCCGATGAGGCAAATTTCAAGGCCCCTTCACGAGTTTCGCACCCCTCCGTGACACGTCCTTAGAGAGCAAGGGCAGTCATTCAAGAGAGGGGCGCCGGATCGGTGGAAGCTCCGACCAGTATCAAGTACTTTCGTACGAACTCGAAGAACGCCCTCGTGTGCATCGAGCGACGCCATGATCATTGGTTCTGGATACAACGCTACGAGGACGGCTCGCAACGGGCGGGTGCGGAGCAGTTTTCGACGTGGAAAGAAGCGGCGGTGAACGGCGACGCTGACCTGAGTCAGGAACTCCTGCCCGGCGAAAACGGGATCCGTCACGAGGTGTTTGAAGACACGGCGCGAGGCGAGCCGCGGACAGAAATACGGGAGGGCCTCCATTCGGCCTTTCAGACCGAAGCGTCTGACGCCGAAAAGGCCTCTCCGGTTTTAGTTGAATCTACGACCACCGAGCCCAAGACTGAGTCATCCTCCAAGGAAGCGATCTCGCTGCCCGGGTCGGCAGCGGATAACGCCAAGACTATTCAGGCGGTCAGCCCGGAAGGTGCACCGACTTTCCCGAAGGCTGCTCCACGCGCGATCCGCGCGATGGTGGCGGGCGTGTGTCTGTTGATCGTGCTGGCGGCACTCGTCGCGGCGTACTTCGAAGGCTGGACCGGGGCGCTGATTGTGCTTGCCCTGGGCCTTTTGTTTCTGCTAGTGAACCCCAACCTGGGCGCCGCGATGGAGCGGGCCAAGGAGCGTGAACCCCTCGCCAAGCACCCGAAGGACGCGAAGAAGTCTCGCCACTGACAGGGTGCCAAAACGCCCCGTGGACTGGCGGACTGCCGAGGCAAATACGGGCTCTGCAAGCGTCGATCAACCAAAACTCCTGGCAACTCGGCGGCGGCGTAGCCCGGAACGGCGGTACCCCCTCGCGACCAGACAGCTATTTCAGTAACGCGGCAACATCGGGCCGCTTGGCGCCGGTCGCGATGTCAAAGGGCGTCCGACCCCGCCTATCGCGCAGGGTGAGGCTGGCCCCGGCCCCCTTGAGGGCACGCACAATTTCGGTGTGTCCTTCTCGCGCGGCGAAGTGGAGGGCGGTCCAGCCATCGGTCCGTTGCGCGTCGAGGTTGGCCTTGTGCTGGATCATGGCTTGGACGACATCGAGTTCGCCGTTCTTGGCCGCGAACATCAGGGCGGTCTGATGCTCCCGATCTCGCAGGTCCAGGTTGGCCGGAGCGTCGATGATCGCGATGGCCGCGGCGTTTTGCCGACGGTGGCAGGCGATCATGAGCGGCGTGCGATCGTCCTCATCAGTGGCGTTGACGTTGGCACCCTTCGCGAGAAGAGTGCGGATGGCCTCGACATTGCCAGCGAAGGCCGCGACGTGCAGGGGCGTGTTGGAGTCGTGAAGCTCGTGCGCATTGACATCCGCGCCGCTGGCGGCGGCGGCGTTGAGCGAGGCTGCATCACCCGACGACGCGGCCGCAAACCAGGGGTTGGACGTGGCAACCACCACGGACGTGCCGGGACGCGAGCCCTGATGGCACGCACCGAGCACCAGCGTTGAAACCGTGGCGGCAATGATGACGGTCGGCGAGCTCTTCATGGGTTGGCTCCGATACTTTGCAGGGTGCGACATTCAACAGCGGACGTGGCCGAGAGTCTATGAATTCCGCCGACCACACGCCGCCGGTTCTGTGTTCTAATGCAAGCGTCATGAGCGCCGACCTTACGCGACCGGCCGTCGACACCCCTGATCACGCCCCCCGCGTGCGGCTCGTGGTCGTCGCACCGACGTTTAATCACGCCGCGGCACTTGGCGGGGTGTTGCGGGCGCTACACGGGCTGGGGCTCCCTGTCATCGTCGTAAACGATGGAGCGACAGATCGCACCGCGGAAATGCTGGCGGCATGGGTAACCGCGGCAGAACCCGGCATGCCGCGCTCTGTGCTCACGCACGCGGTGAACAAGGGCAAAGCCGCTGCCCTGCGAACCGGGTTCGAGGAAGCTACGCGGCTGGAATTCACGCACGCTCTCACCATCGATACCGACGGACAGCACGATGTGCGCGACGTGCCATCGCTCCTTCGCCTATCGGCAGAGCGCGCGGATGCCCTGGTCATCGGGGCGCGCGAGCGTGAGGGGTCGCGTGCGCCGCTGGGCAGCCGCGTCGGGCGCGCGATTTCGAACGCGCTGGTGTGGCTGGAGAGTGGCGTGCGCGTGACCGACAGCCAGACCGGCATGCGGGTGTATCCGCTGGCGAGCATGGCGAGGCTGTCGGGGCGTGCGTCGCGATACGGCTTTGAGACAGAGGTGCTGGTGCGGGCGGGGTGGTGCGGGGTTCCGGTCGTCGAGACACCAATTCGGTGCATCTATCAGGTGCCGGGCGGGCGCACCACGCACTTTCGGGCATGGGGTGACACGTGGGGAGCGGTCCGGATGCACACCGGGCTGCTGGCGCGGGCCTTGATGCCGGGGCCACGCGTGAAGCCTGCCGACGGTGAGGCTGGTACCGCGCCCGTGGACACAGGCAGTATTCCGCGCCGGTTGGCCCGATGGCTCAGCCCGCGCCGGTTGGGACGCATGGCCCACGGCGACGCGGCGTCACGCGAGCGATTGGCCGCGTCGGTGGGTGTGGGGCTGCTGATGGCGACGCTGCCGGTGTACGGCATCAAGACCGCCGGGTGTCTGTGGCTTTCGGGGCGATTCAGGCTTCACCCGCTGGCGGTCGTTGGCGTTTCGAGCCTTTCGACGCCGCCCGTGGGTCTGGTGTTTGTGGGCCTGTCCATCTGTGTCGGCGGGCTGCTGTTGCACGGGCGAATGCCTGACGTAACCGCGATCGACCTCACGCACGCGGCACAGTGGTCGAGCGTGAACGCGCTGCTGACTGAGTGGCTGCTGGGGAGCGTGGTCGCGGGCGTGGGGCTTGGGCTGCTTGGCTACGGGGTGATGCTGGCGCTGCTCATGCGGACAGCGGGCCCGGAATCAGCCCTGCGTCAACACAGGCAGGGAGAGGGGCGATAGAAGGGATTTCGGTCGGCTCGGCCCCGCGGGCCACCGATAAGACGAGCGCCAACGGCACGGGCGGCTCGCTCACCAGATGAAACGGCGGGCGGTGGGGCGCGAGCGCCATGTACTGCTGGAGCCACACGCAAACGTCAAACGCGCGGTGCCGCCAGCGCAGGCTCCAAGGCGCCTTCGGAAAGCCCTGCCCCGCCAGCACGGAGATGATCGCCCCGGCCATCTGGAATGGTCCGGCACCCTGCACGAAGAGTTCGCGAAAGGAGTGCTTGTAGTAGCTGCGGATGAGCCGCCAGAAGGGCTTGGTGCCCCCCTCGATGTAGCGGATGTGGCGTTGCCGCGCCTTGTTCGGCGAGAGCCTTCCACCAAGCATCTCGACCGCGAGCTCCGCGGCATTCTTCGCGCTCAGCATCGCCAGCGTGACGCCGGTGGAAAAAATCGGGTCCAGGAAGCACGCCGCGTCTCCGATCATCATGTACCCCGGCCCCGCGTACGGGCGGCAGCGATAGCTGAAGTCCGACAGCACCATGTTCTCGGTGCTGCCGGTGGCGTGGCGCATGCGATGACGCACCATCGGGCACCGGGCGATCGCCCACTGCAGCAGTTGGTTCGCGGGGATGTTCAGCGTGCGCACGAACGACGGGCGGGTGACAAATCCGACGCTGGACTTTGTTTCGTTCAGCGGGATGATCCAGAACCACCCTTCGTGGCACATGAAGATTCCGGGGTGGCCGGCCTCACCTCCCGCGAGTCGCTCTACATTTTCAAAGACTTGGAAGTAGGCGACTTTTTGGAGCTCCGGCTCTTTGAATGTCGTGCGCAGGTTCAGGGCTCGCCCCGCCAGCGTGCCATGCCCGGAGGCGTCCAGCAACAGCCGGCCCTTCACCGCTCCCTCGCTCGTGGAAACTTCCACGTCCCCATCAGCGAGCCGCACGATGCCCGTGACGGGTCGCTGCTCAAACACTTTCGCTCCGGCCTCGCGCGCGGTGTCCAGCAGCAGCTTGTCGAAGTTGGCTCGCTCGATGTTGAACACCGGGAAGCCCGGCAGCAACCCGTCGGTGAAGGAAAACCTGCGAGGATTCAGGTCGTTTCCAAACCCGAACTCCGCGCCGAGCTTGGGGACATGCGTGAGGCTCAGCACCGCCTTCTCCAGCCCCAGTTCGCGCAGCAGCGCCATGTTTCGCGGCAGAATGGACTCGCCGATGTGGAAGCGCGGGTGCGCGTCCTTCTCCAGCACGCATACGCGAAGCCCCGCCCGCGCCAGCACGATGGCCGCGGTAGAGCCCGCGGGCCCGCCCCCGGCGATGACGACGTCGTACTCGTTGCTCATGGTCGCGTCTCCGCGTGCTGCGGCATGGAGCAATCCAGCCGACGATCGAGAACCTCGAACTGTGCCGCGGTTGCTGCACCCGACCAATCTGTGCACAACGAGGTGAAGCGTGTCCCGCTCGCGGCATCGGCCAGCTGCGCGGCAATGCCCACCAGAGGCGTCACCGAAAACACCTCGCCGAAGCGGTCATGAACCGACTCGCAGGTCGTCAGCAGTCCCGCGCGACGCAGGCCCAGCTTTTCGGCACGATCCACCCACGTGCCGCACGCGGACCCGACCAAAGTTTCAGCCGAGGGCGCGAGCCTCGAAAGCGCACTCGCGACCGCTCCCGCGGGGCCGGCGAAGCGGGTGGCTTGGGCCGACGCGCTGCCAAGCACACTTGCGTACGGCACCGCTCCGCGAGCGGCGGCCGCACTACTGGATTCCACCACAAATGCCACGCCGCCACTTGAGCTGGTAAATCCGTCCTGCACCGATGCACCGTCCGCGCCGGACCGTTCCAAGCCGATCGACGAGTACGCTCTGCTCACCACCTCGCACGGCTCCTCGGCCGCCACCACGATCACCGTCTCGGCGGCTCCACTCTGCACCCGCAGGGCGGCCAGCGCCAACGCGTCCAGCCCCGCGGTTCGCGAGCCGATGATCGTTTGGCACGCACCGCGCACGCCCAGGCCGGTGCTCAGGTGCGCGGCCGCGGCGTTCGGCACGCCCTCGGCAAACAGCACAGGGTTAGCGGCCAGCGCACCCTGCGCGATGATCTGCGAGTAGTACTCAAAGCAAAAGCACGCCGAGCCGTGCGCGCTTCCCAAAATGGCGTTCGCGCTCGCGAGCCGCGCCGGGTGGTCTTGCAGTTGGGCATCTCGCACTGCCATGGTGGCCGCGGCCAGCGTGAACTTCACGTACTGGCTCAGGCGCCGGACGCGACGGACATTCAGATATTCGGCAATCGCGGCATCGTCGAGCCGTTCCGGGCGCACCGGCGGTTCTGCCAGTCCTGCCTGCCGCGCTCGCCTCACAAACGCCGCGTGCCCAACCGACCCGGGTAGCACGATGCCCACGCCGGTGATCCACGCCTCGGGACGGAAGTCAACGGGTCGGCTCGTGGCCGGCGCGTCGTCGCGCACTCCAGGCTTGCTCAGCACCACGCAGGTGTTCGCGCCGCCGAACCCCAGCGAAGTGTTCAGCGTGCGGCCAATATCTTGTGGCTCCGTCTCCCCACTCGCCACGCGCAGCCCCGCGAACTCAACCGCGCTGGCATCGACATTCGGGCACGCGGGCACGCGCCCGTCACGCATCGCCAAGCTCGACATCACAAGCTCGACCGCGCCCGCCCCGCCCAGGGTGTGACCCAGAAAGCTCTTGAAGCCCACTACCGGCACACGCGGCAAGTCCTCGCCAAGCAGCCTCGACAGGGCCTGAAACTCCGACGCGTCGTTGTCGGGCGTGCCGGTCGCGTGGGCCGCGACCATGCCGAGCTCGCGCGGCGTTACGCCCGCACGCCCCAACGCTTGGCGCATTGCGGCGAGCGCGCCCTCACCTTGCGGGTGGGGCTGCGTCAAATGGTGCGCATCGGCCGACTCGCCCCAGCCGCTGACTTGCGCCCTGATGGTGGCACCGCGCCCAGCCGCCTCGTCCGCACGCTCAAGCACCACAACGCCGTATCCCTCGGCGATTTTCATCCCTTCCCGTCCGCGGCAAAACGGGCGTAACGGACCTGGCGCGATCAGCCGCAACGCGTTGAACCCAGCCCATGCGTACTCGCTGATGGCGTCGTACCCGCCGGCGATGACCACATCGGCCTGCCCGGTCTCAAGCAGCGTCACCCCCAGCGCGATCGCCCCCAGGCTCGAGGAGCACGCGGAGCATGTGGTGGTGACCCCGCCCCCGATGTTGAGATCCCGCAGCGCCAGCCGCGCTGTGGCGCTGGAGCTGAACGAGCGCAGGTGACTGATATCTCCGGAACGCAGGAACCGCCCGCCTGCCCGAATGCCGTGCAGCGTGGTGCCGAGCACCGCGCACACCCTTGACGCTTGATATTCGCCCTTCGCGATCAGTCCCGCGTCGGCCAACGCGTGCTCGACGGTCCAGCGTAGATAGCGGGCCTCGCGCGGCAGCGCCGGGCAGTAGTCCGCTGGCAGGTCCGCGGCTTGTCCACCCACGCTCCCCGGCGGCAGTTCCGACTCCACCTCGGGCATCGGGCCCATGCCACACTTGCCAACGAGTATCTCGCGCCAAATCGCCTCGGCCGTGGCGCCAAGTGAAGCCGCGGCGGCGACCCCGGTAACCACGATGCCTGCGTCCCTTGGCGCCCCATGGTCAGACATGGGCCGCATCCTCTTCGAAGGCCCGCCCCAAGACGAGCCACTGCGTGGGGTATGCCGCCACCATCGATTCAATCGCCATCGATACCGCGATCACCGCCGGGTCGCGGGGTCCGGCGACGCTCGCGCCGTCACCCGGCTCGATGGCGCCGAGCAGGTGCACCGCAAAGCCTCCGGACGGCAGCCGCACTGTGAACACAGGCACGAGCAGGCTGCCGGTGAGCCGCGCCAATCTCACCGCGCCGGTAGGCACGCGCAAATGTCCAGACAGAAACGGCACCACCGCCGATCGCTGTCCCGGCATGGCCCGGTCGGCCTGCATCACCACCACGTGATTGTCGAGCAGCGCCTGTCGAAGATCCATCCAGGTGGAAAGCCCGTCGTCGATCGGCGCCTCCACCACATTCAGCATCCGGCGCATCCGGGCACGCATTGCTTCGAACGGGCCGGAAGCGTCGCGTTTGTACACCACATGCACGCGGCGTTCCGACTGTGCCAGGGCGGCCAGACCCACCTCGAACGAGCCCATGTGGGCGGTGACGAGCACCGCGCCCCGCCCGGTCTGCCGGACTGCCTTGTACTCAGGTTCGCCCTCCACACGTTCTATCCGTGAGCGCACCTGATCGACAGTCGCGCGGCCCGACCACCCGACATCCGCAATGAACTGATAGAAACTCTCCACGACATCGCCCGTAAACGCACACTGCTCGCGCGGGGTCAGTTCGCGTCCGAAGATCCGCGTCGCGTTCAGCCGCGTGTTCTTCCGCACCGCCTCCGAAACCAGCGGCACCACGCGCCTCGCCAGCGGGCCAAGCGCCCGCATCAGCCCGGGCGCTCGCGACGCCAGCCAGAAAAACGGCCCCAGGCCCCGCGGCGTCTCCGTCTGCAACACCGGCGCGCGCTGCACCGCTCGCTGCGTTGGTATTACAGCAGCTTCCACTCCTGGAGTTGTCGCGAAATCGGCCCTCATTGCCTCAGCAGTCTACAGATGGGCGTCGACACCTGCGGGCGGCTCAAGACGCCGGCTGGTACCATGCGCGCGATCATGGGCTCCCTGTTCTACCGGTGTTGCCGCGCGGGTAGCCGGTTTATCCGGTGGCAAACGATCAATGAGGTCGTGCTGGATGCTCACCACGCCACCCGAACCGACGGATTCGTTCTGGCCTGCTCGCACCTCAGCCATCTGGAACCGATTCTGGTCTCGGGCATCGTGAATCGCCACGTCCGCTGGATGGCCCGCATCGAGTTCTATCGCAAGCGCTGGGCGGCCGCCTCGCTCAACTGGGGCGGAGCCTTCCCGGTCGACCGCTTCGGCAACTCGCTCGTCTCCGTCCGCACCGCCATCCGCCTCGCGAGGGCCGGAGAGTGCGTGGGAATCTTCCCTGAAGGTGGCGTGCGCCAAGGGCCGGAGTCCATCATGCGGGGCGGGCCCATCAAGCTCGGGGTTTGCACCATCGCGATGCAAGCCGGTGTGCCGGTCGTGCCTGTCATCGTGCTGGGAACCGAAAAGCTCAACCGCGTCGGCCCCTGGCTTCCCTTTCGGCGCGGGCGGCTGTGGTACGCGTTCGGCAACCCGGTGCCACCAGGCCCTCGCGGCATTTCGCGTCGCGCGGACCGGGCCGCCATGGGCGAACGCCTGCGCCAGGAGTTCTCGCGCCTGTACACCGACACGCTCGCCCGAAGCGGCCTCACCAACGAGCAGATTCCTTGACGCTTTTCCCCACCACGCGATGAGCGACCTCTTCTACAAAGCAGTGCGGCTCATCGGCACGCCCGCCTTCTGGGTGAGCGCCACTCCGGTGGTGATCGGCACATCGCACATGCCCTCGCACGGCCGCTGCCTGCTTGCCGCGACGCACCAGAGCCCGTACGACGTGCCGCTGCTCATCCGGCACACCACTCGCCTGCTGGACTTTGTCAGCATCACCGAGGTCTTTCGCAACCCGCTCGTCGCCTGGTTTTACGGGTCGCTCAACGCCTTTCCACTGGACCGCAGCCGCCCCGACAGCGGCGCCGTGCGGACCATCCTCGACCGGCTGGAACGCGGGCGCGCCGTGGCGATGTTCCCCGAAGGGGGCTTCCGCAGAGGCACCGACTCGGTCGTTCATTCACGCCGCATCCGCCCCGGCATCGGGCGCATCGCGCACATGACCGGCGCGCCGGTCATCCCCTGT
>JBAZUW010000012.1:0-29851 GCA_041661205.1 Phycisphaerales bacterium | reverse complement strand
CCAAAGCCGGCATCATGGTCGGCATCGGCGAGCACGACGACGAGGTACTCGGGATGATGGACGAGATTCAGGCGGCCACGCGCGGGACCGGTGGCGACGGCTGCGACATCCTCACCATTGGCCAATATCTCCAGCCCACCCGCAACCACCTTCCAATCGCCCGCTGGGTCCACCCTGACACCTTCGCGATGTACAAGTCCGAGGGCGTCTCGCGGGGCTTCAAGGTTGTCGAAAGCGGCCCACTCGTTCGCAGCAGCTACCACGCCGACCATCAGGCCGACGGGCTGACGGACATTCTGAAGGACCGGGCCAACGCGTGAAGGTGTCGACTCGCGATATTCAGGCACTCGTTCGCCAGATCGAGCGTAAGGACTTGAGCACCGCCGCCCACACGTGGCGCGTCGTGCTGTACACCCGCGCCCTCACCGAGGCCGCCGGCTTGCCCCCAGAGTTGATCGACCGTCTCGTCCACGCCGCGGCCCTCCACGATGTCGGCAAAGTCGATATCCCCGATGCGATTCTGCAAAAGCCCGGCCCGCTCACGCCCCAGGAGCGCAAGGTGATGGAGCTTCACCCGACGCTGGGCCACCAGCGCCTGCTCGCCATGGGTGAAGACGACGCGGTGATTCTCAATCTCGTGCGCCATCACCACGAGCGCGTCGACGGGCGCGGCTACCCCGACCAGCTTTCCGGTGACAACATCCCCCCCGAAGCCCGCTACTTCGCCGTGATCGACAGCTTCGACGCTCTGACCAGCCTGCGCCCGTATCGCGAAGTGGTGGGCAAAGAAGCCGCCCAGCTCGCGATCGTGGAGATCCAGGCGGGCATGGGCACGCACTACGACCCCAAGTGCGTGGAGCTTTTTACCCGGCTCTACCACAGCGGCACGCTGGATTGGATCCTGCACTACTACAACGACACGTGCGAAGTGCCGGACTTTGAAGTGCCGCAGGACGGCCTGCCGCGCCGTTGAACGGCGAAGGACCTCCCGGAGTCTTGAACATGACGCGAGTAGCGCTCATCACCGGCGGGGCATCGGGCATCGGTCTTGCCACCGCCGGGCTGCTCGCAGCACGCGGATTTCACGTGGCCATCAGCGGGCGCAGCCCCGATAAGCTCGCCGCCGCGACTGCGTCTCTCGGCCAAGCGTGCTCCACGTTCGCCGCAGATCTTGAAGACCCCGCCCAGGCCGCCGCGCTCGTCGACAATGTCCTCGCCCGGCACGGGCGCCTCGATGTCATCGTCAACAACGCTGGCTGGTCCCCCAGCGCCACCATCCCGCAGACCACGCCCGACATCGCCTCGCGGGTCTTCGCGCTCAACGCCATCGCCCCCACCGTCATCATCGCCCGGGCGTGGCCGGCGCTGGTGAAGGCCGCGGCCGACGGCAGCAGTCCCGCCGTGGTCAATGTGTCATCGATGGCAACGCGCGACCCGTTCCCAGTTCTGTTCGCCTATGCCGCGGCCAAGTCCGGCGTGAACTCGCTAGCTCAGTCGGTCGCCAGGCAGGGCACCCCGCACCGCATCCGGGGTTTCGCAGTCGCGCCCGGCTCGGTGGAGACCGACTTGCTGCGGTCGCTGGTGACCGAGGCGGAGGTGCCGAGGACCCGCACGCTGACGCCAGAATCTGTAGCCAGCGACATTGTCGCGTGCATCATGGGCGAACGCGACGGCGATAACGGCACCACGATTTTCCTGCCCAGTCCGTAACAGTGTCTCAACCCGTGCCACTGACCTTTTCACGCTTTGGTGAAAGGGTCAGTGAGTACGCGTGCTCGCATGGGCATAAGGCGTTCGCGGTCACCGGAGCACTGACCCCGAAGACGGGGTCAGTGGCACGCGTTGCACCTCCGCGCCCTCAGCCCTTATCCAGCGCGATGTCCAACTCCACGATCGCTGGCTCCAAACACTCCGTGTCATTGCACGCCTGATACGCCACGCTGAGCAGGGGCGTTCCCTTCCACGCACCATCGCGCTCCATCGCCACCCGCAGCTCGATGGTGCCGCTGAGGACCTTCACCTCCAACTCGCCCGCGCCGAAAGTCTCCCCCTTCGGATAATCCGCGTACACCCGCACGCCCTCACCGTGCACGATGTCGACTCGCAGCGGGCGCATGGCCTTGGCGGCGGGCGTGTCGCCGGGCAGGGCCGCCGCGACGTGCCAGCCCTCGGCGATCTTGATGACAATCGCGATCTCAACCGGCTCCAGCGGCCGCAGCGTCACGCGGTCAGCCGCGGCGTAGATCTCCACCACGTTGTGAGCCGCCGTTGTGCGCCGCTGCACCGGGGTCACGCGGGGCGTGTGTACCTCTCTGGCGCTGGCGGGCCTCATCGCCCCCGGGCCACTCTCGGCATCCAGCAGCATCCGCAGCAACGCCCGCACCGAGGCGGCGCACCCCACCGGCGACGAGGTGATGTGCCCGCTGATGGCCTGAATCGCGTTGGAGGCCGCGAGGCGGAGCTTGTCGCGCGTGAGCCCACCCGCGTCGGTGGCGTCATCGAGGAGTTCGGCCCCGTCGAGCAGTGCGTGGAGCATGGAGGCGACGCCGCTGGGCATCGCCCCGTCGTGGGTGGAACGCCCGCGCACGAAGAGGTCGGCGGCTCCCGCACGCGTGTCGAAGAGCCCGCCGGTATCGTCGCCGAAGAGTTTGAGCGCCACCTCGAGCAATGACACGCCCATGCGCACCCACGCCGTGCGGGCCGGCGCGTCGCCCGCCCGCGCGATCTCGAAGCACCCTTGCGCCACGGCCGCATAATCCTCAAGAAAGGCCGGCGTGTGGGCCTTGCCACCCCGCCACGAACGCAGCAATTCGCCGCTGGGCGCGACCATCGCCTGCAAGAGCCACGACGCCGCCCGCTGGGCCATCGCCAGCATCGCCGGTTCTTCAAGCTCGCGCGAGGCCACGGCCAGCGCCGAGATCATCATGCCGTTCCAGCTCGCGAGCACTTTGTCATCCCGGCGCGGCTGCGCTCGGCGGTTTCTCGCCTCCATGAGTGCAGCATTCAAGCGTTCCAACCTCTCGACGAACGCCGCGGGTGAAGTCTGGAACCCCGGCGCCAGCTTATCAGCCCGGGCCGCCAGCCTCAGCACGTTGGTCGCCTCGCCGGGGTGGTGCGGGTCGCGGAAGTTCGGCCCACCGTCAAGCCCGTACACGCGCCGGGCGGTGTCGAGGGCCGCGAGCGCCAGGTCGCGCGTGCCCTCAAACTCCGTCACGGCCGCGGGCGCGATCGCCTCGCGCAGCGTCTCGTCGGTCCACACATAGTTCGCGCCCTCGCGCCCGTCCACCTCAGCGTCTTGAGCGCTGTAGAAGCCGCCCTCGGGCGATGTCATCTCGAGGGCCACATACGCCGCGATCTCGCGGGCGCAGCGGGCGTATTCGCTGTCGCCATAGTGCCGCGCCGCCCGCGCGTACACCTCAAGCAACTGGGCCTGGTCGTACAGCATTTTCTCAAAGTGCGGCACCGTCCACGTCGCATCCACCGCATAGCGATGGAACCCCCCACCCACATGGTCGCGAATGCCTCCGATCATGATCTTGTCAAGCGTGGTCTTGAGCGCGATGTCGATGGCGTCGCCGGTGGCGTCGTCGGCGGCTCGGATTTTCACATCCTGCAGCAGGCGCATGAGCGAAGCCTGCGGAAACTTCGGCGCTCCTCCAAACCCGCCGTTCACGCTGTCAAACATGCGCAGCACGCCCGAAACCGCGTCCGCCACCTGGGCCTGCCCGAGTTCCTGCCCGGGTGTCGCCGCCGAGAGGTGGTCGGCCACGCCCAAGGCGAGCTGCTCGGCCTGCTTGGTGACGCCCTCGCGCTGGTCGCGCCAGGCGTTGCGCATCGCCTCCAGCACTTTGGGAAATGTCGGCACGCCGGGGCGGGGCTCGAGCGGGTAGTAGGTGCCGCAGTAAAACGGGCGCAGCGTGCCCGGCTCGACGAACACCGACATCGGCCACCCCCCGTGCCCGTTCATCAGAACTGTCGCGGCCATGTACAGCTCGTCCACGTCCGGGCGTTCCTCGCGGTCCACCTTCACGCATACAAAGCTCTCGTTCATCTGCGCGGCCACCGCCTCATTCTCAAAGCTCTCCCGCTCCATCACGTGGCACCAATAGCACGTCGAATAGCCGATCGACACAAACATCGGCACGTCGCGGCGCTTCGCCTCCGCGATCGCCTCCGGGCCCCAGGGCCACCACGCCACCGGGTTGTGGGCGTGCTGGAGGAGGTAGGGGCTGGTCGAGCCGGCGAGGCGGTTGGCGGGGTGAGAGTGCATGGGCGAACTCTACGGCCCGACCGCCGTAAACTCGGCCCATGGGCCGACGTGTATTGATGCTCGTAAACCCGACCAAGCCGGCAGCCGCCGAAGCCGCGGCCCGCGTTCGCGCCCTCGCCGAACACCACGGTACGGTGCTCGGCCAGTTTGATGCGGACAACTCACCGCTGCCCCCCGAGGCCGAGCAGGCCGACCTCATCATCGTCTTCGGGGGCGATGGGACGTTGCTGAGCCAGTGCCGCCGGTGCGTGGGGCTGCATGCCCCGCTGCTGGGCGTGAACATGGGGCGGCTTGGGTTCCTCGCGGAGTTTGACGTGGCGTGTCTGGCGGCTGAGGCACCGGTGATCTTCGGCGATGGGCCGATGCGCACCGAGGTGCTGAGCTTCATCAAGATCGAGGTTTACTCGAAGGACGCCCCCTCGCCCCGGTTCAGCGGCATCGCCCTTAACGACGCGGTGGTCACCGCCGGCCCCCCCTTCCGAGTCATCGCTCTTTCGATATCGATCGACGGGCACGAGGGCCCCAGCATGAGAGGCGACGGGCTGGTGGTCAGCACGGCGCTGGGCTCCACCGCGTACAACCTCTCGGCGGGCGGACCGATCATGAGCCCCCGGGTCGACGCGCTCGCCATCACGCCCATCGCCCCGCAATCCCTCTCCTTCCGCCCCGTGGTGGTGTCGGCGGACAGCCGCGTTGAGATCCTCGTCAACAAGGCCAACCTCGAAGAAGGCGCGGCCATGGGCACCACCCTCGTGCTCGATGGCCAGACCATGGCGGGCCTGGAGCCCAAAGACCGGATCCTCATCACCCGCAATCACACCAACGTCCGGCTCGTGCAAAACGCCCGCACCGGCTACTGGTCGCGTCTCATCGGCAAACTTCAGTGGGCGGCCTCGCCCCGCATGGACGCATAACCGAAATAGCCAAACTCCCCCCTCGCGTCCTTGCTCCACTTTGCCACTCGACCACTCGTCCACTCGACCACTTCTACGCTTCCCCGTGCGCCGCGCCTTCACGCTCATCGAACTGCTCGTCGTGATCGCCATCATCGCGACGCTGCTGGCGGTGCTCCTGCCCGCGCTCGGCAAGGCCCGAGACAACGGGCGGTCGGTCGTGTGCCTCTCCAACCTCCGCTCCTGCGCCGCGATCGTGAGCGCCTACGCCGACGATGCCAAGGGCTTTGGGCCCGCACTCGGCGTGCCCTACGGCACCCTTCCCAACTGGCGATTGGTCGTCCAATCCGGCGCGGGCCTGAGCGGCACCACCGGGGGCGAGCTCTACGCGCAGAAGTCCGTCCTCGTGTGCCCCGCCGCCCGGGCCCTCTTCAGCGCCACGATGAACCGCACCTACGCCACCAACGTCACCGGGCACGCCGGACTGCCCGGCGACCCGGACAACTTTGATGCTGACGAAGTACATGTCCGCCTCGCGCAGATCGCCAACCCCTCCCTCACGCCCATGCTCATGGACGCCCTACCGGACCCCGCCGATCCTCAGAATCGCTGCTGGAGCGTGCTGGATTTTCGCCAGCCGGATCACATCCTGAGCCGCCTCGGGCAGTATCACCCCGGCAAGCATTTCAATGCGGCGATGTTCGATGTGAGCGCGCGGCAATGGGACGGGCCGCAGGAACGCTGGACGCAGCCGCTCCCCTAGCTCATCGCGGCGCCCTCAGGGGGTCACTCGCGCGACGCGGCCATGTCAAGCAACTGCCCGATGCGGTACACCCGGTACGCCTCGTTGCTGAACACCGTGGGTGTGCTCTGTTCGATCAGCCCGATGTTCTCGCGCCGATGAACCGGACTTTCGATCTGCTCCGCCGCCGACAGATTCACCGCCAGAATGCTCGGCCCGTAATCCTCCTGCCCGTGCGCGGCGAGCACGGCAGTTGGATCTCCCAGATAAAAGACCGTGCCCGCCGGGATTTCCGCCCGCAGCACGCCACGCTTGGCGGGCGTGTACTCGGAGCGATCAAAGACCGCGATGATGCCGTTGTCGATGCGGGCAAACTTCTGTCCCCCGCCGAAGAGGCGAAGATTCGGGTCGATGCGGTACACGCGATCAAACTGGATCGGCTGGCGCAGATCCAGGGGCTGCACCCTCAAGCTGTTGGAAAGAGGCGACACGTCATCGAACTGTTCATCCACCGGGGTCAGGCCCGGCTGGCCCAGCGCCATCCCGTTCACGCCGCCTGCGGCGGCGGCAAAAATCACCACGCATGCGGCGACGCCCACGCCGGCCACCCCGCCCCCAAGTTTGCCGCTCATTCGCATCGCGCGCCCTCAGCGTTCAAGCCGCCCGCCAACTACGCCCAAAGCCCAGCGCCCGTTCACCGAAGCACGAACTTGATCTTGATCGTCACTCCAGCATCGGGCTTTCCGAGCGGCAGCTTCTCCAGTTCCTTGCCCGCCGCCTCCCACCGGTACGCCGCCCGCAGCAGCACGCTATCGATCTCTTCCGAGCCTGTGGTCTGCCCGGGCTGAAACGCGGCCCGGATCACGCTGCCGTCGCGACCAAAGACGATGTCCATCGTGGCATCCCGCGGGGCCCCGGTCAGCAAAGTGGTCAGCGAGAAACGGGGACGCACCGTGCGAATCTTGAGCCCCTGGCGCGCCAGCACCTTGCCAAACTGCAGCGAGCTCACCTCGATCACCGACGTGGCTGACGCTTCCGAATCACTCTTCTCCCCCGGCGCATCGCCCGCAGCCGGGCTGCCCGCCGCCGGCAAGGGCTTGGGGGCCGCCGCTTGTGCCGCCGGGCTCTTGGCCTGCGGACCAGCTTGCTGCTGAGCGACTGCCTCCGGCGGCGTCGCCTGTCCCTCCGCCTGCTCCAGTTCCCCAAGCGTTCGCAGCCACGCCGGCACCGGCGGGCCAACCGGCGCCTCCGCCACACCCAGCGGCATGGGCGTTGGCGCGAGCGCCGCCTCAGCGAGGCGCTGGGCAGGTTTTTCTTCCGGGAAAATCCCGTCGGGGTCTTTCACGCGCTCCCCCGCCACCTTCTCCTGGGCCTCGTCCGCCAGATCTCCGGTCGCATCCAGCGGGGCAGTCTGCGTGCCGCCTTCGTTCTTCGCCTGCGGGGCCGCCGCCGGGGATGCTTCCGTTGCCGGCGCGCTCGCGGTGTCGGCGGATCCATCCTTGACCGCATTCGCGGGAGCCGCAGCGTCGTCGGGAATCAGTTCGCGAGGCGGCGCGTCGGCCGCACCCTCTTTCACTCCCCGCATCGCCTTTCCCTCACCCTCCGGCCCGTCCGGCTGGGTTGCTGGCGTGGGTGTGGCCGGCTGCGGCTTGGCGTCCTCCGGCGGCAACGTCGCCGGGGCCGCAGGCGCGGGGTCACCCCCGCCGCTTGGGGCCCGCTGCTCGGCGGGGTCGGGCTGCTCCACCTTCGGCTCCGCCGGGGCGGGAGGACCAGACTCCTGCGGAGCCTGCGGCGGCGGTGCGGGCGGGCTCACCTCCACCGGCAACCCCGGCGATGGTGTCACCGCGGATTGATCCGACTCCGACTTGCGAGCCCGCTGCTCCGTCGCCTTGTCAAATCCGATCCACGCGTCGGTCTTGGCGTCCGATTTTTCAATTCCCGGCGTCGCCTCGGGGGGCTCGGCAGGCGGGGGGGGGGTTAGTTTCGGCGGCTCCGGTGGTCTTACCGGTTCTGGCGTCGGCGGCTGTTCGGGGCGTGGTTGGGAAAGGGGCGTAAGAGGAATTACCAGAGATGTATCTGCCTGCTGGTTCGAGACTTGCGTCATCGCCCCGAACTTCGTCTCCGCCAGCGTCCACGCCAGCCCCACGTGAACGGCCACGCTGGCTAGCGTGGCGGCCATCACGCGAAGTTGGACCGGATCATCTCGCACGGCACAGAAACTCTAGCCCACAGGGAACTTCCGGCGAACCTCAACCCCGGCTAGGCATCTAAGGTAATAATAACGTCGCCAATGTGTCGATAACCCGCGGCCGCCGCGTGCGGCCGTATCGCCGGGAGTAGCCCGGCAAACCCAGGCCCGACTTCGGGCATCCAGGAGCCTCGAATGAAACGTTCCCCGCTCGTTCTGAAAGCCGCCGGCCTTGTTGCGTTTGTGATGGCCGGCGCGGCCCTCCCCGCGAACGTCATGGCCCAGGCCACCGATGCCGCCCCCGCCGCCAAGGCCAAGGACGAAGTGCTCAAGGTCGGCAGCATGGCTCCGCGCATCAAGGTCGACAAGTGGGTCAAGGGCGACAAGATCGAGAAGTTCGACAACGACCACGCCTATGTGGTCGAGTTCTGGGCGACCTGGTGCCCCCCCTGCAAGAAGAGCATCCCGCACCTGGGCGAGATGGCCGAGAAGTACAAGGACAAGAACGTCAAGTTCATCGGCGTGAGCGTGTGGGAAGAGAACCAGCCCGCCAAGGAGGGCGAGACCTACCTCCAGCGCGTCGATGAGTTTGCCAACAAGGGCCCGCTGAGCAGCAAGATGACCTACAACGTCGCCTACGACGGCGACCAAGGCGAAATGGCCAACACCTGGATGCGGGCCAGCCACTCCAACGGCATCCCCACCGCGTTCGTGGTCGACAAGACCCAGCACATTGTCTGGATCGGTCACCCCCTCGACAAGGAGTTCGAGGGAGTCGTGGAGAAGGTGGTGGGTGGCACATACGACACTAAGGCCGCGGCCGACAAGGCGACCAAAGCCGCCGAGGCGGAAGCCAAGGCCAAGAAGATCATCCCCGATCTTCGCGCCGCCCTGCAGGCCGAAGATGGGGACAAGGCGATGAAGTCCGCCGACGAGCTCATGGCCCTGGACAATGAGCAGTACGCCGGTGCGGGCGTCGCCGTCTTCAACATGATGCTCAACTCCGGCAAGGACCCCGCGCCCGCCTACGCCTATGGGTCCAAGCTCGCCGAAGGCCCTCTCAAGGACAACGCCGAAGCCCTGAACGCGCTGGCCTGGACCATCGTTGACCCCGAGCACCCCGTGACCAACCCGAAGGTTGACGTGGCGGTCAAGATCGCCGACCGCGCGGTGGAAGTCACCAAGGGTCAGGACGCTGCCATCCTCGACACGCAGGCCCGGGCCTACTTCGTCAAGGGTGACACGGCCAAGGCCATCACCATTCAGGAGAAGGTGGTCGCGATGGCCGACGCCGACCTGAAGGAACAAGCGACCAAGACCCTCGAAGAGTACAAGGCCAAGGCCGGCAAGTAAGCCGCGAGGCCAGCATCAGTACCCAGACACCCCGCGCCGCCGCGGGGTGTTTTCTTTTTCTCATGCCCGTGCCAATCCAAAGGCGAACCCCGAGATTTTCAAAGCGATCAACTATCGATTACACGTGTCCTCCCGAACTCCGTCTCTCCGTCGCTGCGGCTCTTCGTCTCTTCCCGATACACTCCCCCCATGGCCCGCCCCGCCGACGATCTCTTCTTGTTCACTCGTGAACAAGTCCGCGCCCTCGACTCCCTCGCCATGGACGAGTTCGGCATTCCGGGCCTGGTGCTGATGGAGAACGCCGCCCGCCATGCCGCCGACATCGCGCTCGACGGCGTCGAGGGCGAAGACGACCCTTCCGCCCTCATCGTCTGCGGCCCCGGCAACAACGGTGGCGATGGCCTGGCCGTCGCCCGCCATCTCCACAACGCCGGACTGGATGTCTCGATCATCCTGCTCGCAGAACCCAAGCGCGGGTCCGACGCCGCGACGCAGCTCGACATCATCACCCACATGCACTTGCCGATTCGTCGCGCCGACGGGGGCGCTGGGCAGGACGCGGGGCACATGGTGCTGGCCGCGGCTTCTGCCATGGGCGGGCCCAGCGTCATCATCGACGCCATCTTCGGCACGGGGCTCTCGCGGGCTCCGGAAGCCGGCCCCGCCGGAGCGATCGCCGCGATCAATCAGCTCGCCTCGGCCGCCTGCCCCACACTGGCCCTCGACTGCCCCAGCGGCATGGACGTAGACACCGGCGAACCGCTGGGCGAGTGCGTCAAAGCCTCCGTCACGGTCACCTTCGCCGGCCTGAAGCCCGGGTTTCTCTCGCTGGACGCACAGGCGTGGCTGGGCGAAGTGATCGTTGCCGACATCGGTGTCCCGCGTGAGTTGCTGGCGCGGGTCGGCAAGCGGTTATCGGCTCTTGCGAATCAGGAACCTCGCGGCCCAGGGCACGAAGAGTCGATAGAGCCCGAGGCGCCCCGGCAGAAGGGACGCCGCCGCGGCTGAGTGTTGGAGCGCCGGGCTCGTCCGCCCGCGCTCGGCGGCACTCGCTAGGATCGTGGAGCCGGCTGAACCGGCATCACCGGAGGGACCGTCACCATGGCGGTACGCATGGAGCTCTCGCGGATCCTGATCCGCGAACTCAACGACTACCAGATCATCGAACTGCGCGAGGTGGCCGCGCCCAGCGAACCCGTGGACCCGGCCGACGCTGGCGAGCTTGGCGAGAGCGGCGGCCAGATCGAGGGGGGGCGGGCCTTCCCCATCGTCATCGGGCTGCCCGAGGCCCAGGCGATCGAGCGCCGGCTCAAGGGCATTCAGATCAAGCGCCCCATGACGCATGAGCTGCTGGGCAACGTCATCGAGGCTTTGGGCGCCAAGCTGGTGTCGATCACCATCAACGACCTTTCGGATCACACTTTTTTCGCCACGCTTGATATCCGAAAGGCCGACGGCTCCGTGGCGCACATCGACTCGCGCCCCAGCGACGCGATCGCGCTGGGCATCGCAGGAAGCGTGCCGATTTTCGTGGCAGAGCACGTGCTCGAGGCGGCGAAGAACGATGAGCCCTGAAACCGACACCGACGCCCACATTTCGCCGCGGATCTACGCCACCAAAGACCTGCCCCCCATCGGGGGCGTCATCAAACAGCGCCCGGAAGACTTTCTCGTCGACGAGATTCCGCAGTACCAGCCCACCGGCAGCGGCGAGCACATCTACATGCTGGTGCAGAAGAAGCTGATGTCCACCATGGACATGGTCAGCGTCGTCGCCCGCCACTTTCACGTGAAGCGCCACGCCGTCGGCTACGCCGGGCTCAAAGACAAGCACGCCATCACGCGCCAGGTGGTCTCGGTGCATGTGCCGGGCAAGAAGCTTGATGATTTTCCGATGCTGCAGCACGACCAGATCCAGGTGCTGTGGACGGACATGCACGCCAACAAGCTGCGCCCCGGGCACCTCAAGGGCAACCGCTTCAGCATCCGCATCCGCAAAGTGAAGCCCACCGACGTGGTGACCGCCAGCAAGGTGCTGGACCGGCTGGTGAAGCTCGGCGTGCCCAATCGCGTGGGCGAGCAGCGCTTCGGCATGCTCGAGAACAACCACATGATCGGGCGGCACATGATCGCCGGTGACTTTGATGCCGCAGTGCGCGAGCTGCTGGGCCCCAGCGCCCGCTTCCCCCACTACAACCCCGAAGCGCGGCAGTTGTTTCTCGAAGGCCGCTATCGCGAGGCGATTCAGCTCTACCCCCCCGGAGCTCGCACCGAAATGATCGTGCTCAACGCCCTGGCCAAAGGCGGCACCGCCAAGCAGGCCCTGTGGACCCTCGACGAACCCGTGCTGCGCTACTACTTCTCCGCGATTCAGTCGGCGATCTTCAACTCAGTGCTGGACGACCGTCTGGAAAAGGGCATGCTCGGTTCGCTGGTGCCCGGCGACATCGCGGTAAAGCACCTGAACAACGCGGCCTTCGCGGTGACCCCCGAGATCGCGACCGACCCGACGACGCCTGAACGCCTGGCCACGTTCGACATCAGCCCCAGCGGGCCGATGTGGGGGGCGGAGATGATGCGGGCCGAGGGCGACACTGCGCAGCGCGAGCGGGCGGTGCTGGAGTCTTTCGGCCTGAGCGAAGAACATCTGGCCGCGTTGGAATCCAACGCTCGCGGGGCGCTCGACGGCAAACGTCGCCCGCTGCGCGTGCCCATCACCGACCCGGAAGTGGAAGGAGGCGTAGACGAGCACGGCGCGTTCATCCGCTGCGCGTTCGAGCTTCCGCGAGGCAGCTTCGCCACCGTGGTGCTGCGGGAAATCATGAAACCCGCCTCGACAACTGAGTTGCCGGAAGAAGAATGATCGACCTATGACCACCCCCACCCTCGTGTGCTTCGACATCGGCGGCGTGCTGATTCGCCACTTTCGCGAATGGCCCGTGGCCTGCGACGCGATGGGTCTGCCGGTGCCGCAGAACCTGAATGATCCGGCGTTCGTGGCCAAACGCCGCGAGCTGCATCAGCATTTCGGCACCGGTCGCATTGAAGAAGAGTCGTTTTACAACGGGCTGGCCGAAGCCGCCGGGGGCGGGCTCTACACCGTCGCCGACATCCGGCGGCTGCACCAAGGGTGGCTGCTGGAGGAGTACGCGGGCGTGGCGGACCTCTTGGCAGTCCTCAAGCAGCGCGTCACCATCGCGCTGCTGAGCAACACCGACGCGGCCCACTGGCGGCAGATGCACCACCTGCCCGATTCAAGCCGGCGCTACGCCAGCATGACGCACGTGCATCACCCGCACGCCAGCCACCTGCTGGGGGCCATGAAGCCCGACGACCTGATCTACGAGCGATTCGAGCAGGCGGTGGGCGTGGCGGGGGAGCGGATTCTCTTCTTTGACGACTTGCCCAGGAACATTGAGGCCGCCCGGGCTCGGGGGTGGCAGACGGTGCACATCGATCACACCCGCGAGACCGCCCCGCAGATCGCAGCGGCCCTGGTGGCGCACGGCCTGCTCGATTTGGTTCCCTCGATGCCTTGATGCCGCGTGCCTTGGTGTCTTCCTGTGCGTCATCCCTCCGGTGCGGCGACCCTCGAAACGCATAAACTCCGCGAATGACGACCACCAGCAGTGCGGCCGCCTTCGCCGAGGCCTCTGAAACGCTTGCCAGGTTCCGCGAAAGCGCCTCGCACTTCGCGAAACTCGACGACGCAGCTCGCCGCACCGCCGCGGCGTTTCGCGCCGGCAACAAACTCCTCGCCTGCGGCAACGGGGGCTCGGCCTGCGAGGCCATGCACCTGTGCGAGGAGCTCACCGGAAGGTTCCACAAAGACCGCCCCGCGCTGCCCGCCATCGCGTGCATCGACCCAGGGCACCTGACGTGCGTGGGAAATGACTACGGGTATGACAGCGTCTTCTCGCGCTGGGTCGAAGCACTCGGCAAACCCGGTGACGTGCTGGTGCTTTTTTCCACCAGCGGAAACTCCAAGAACATCGTGGAGGCGGCGGCCACCGGCAATCGCCTGGGGCTCGTCACCCTCGCGCTGCTGGGAAACACCGGCGGCGCGCTGGCGGGGAAGTGCGACCTTGAGTGGGTGGTGCCGTCGACCAAAGCCGAGCGGGTGCAAGAGGTACACCAGATCATCATGCACACGCTGATTTCGCTGGTAGAGCGGGAGATGTTCGCGGGAATGGTGTGAGGCGAAGTCGCGAAGCGACACTGCTACCAACTACGCCTTCTCGATGCTCGCCAATGCCGCCGCCACCTTCGCCGCCCCGTCCGCCGGGCCAAGCCGCTCCAGCCCCGCCCGCATCGCATCCCGCCGCTCTGGCGTGCGCAGCAGTTCCGCAATCGTCCCACCCGCGTCGATCTGGTTCTGCGCCGCCTCGATGTGATCCGTCACCACCATCGCCCCGCCCGCCTCTACCAACACCCTGGCGTTGTGCTTCTGGTGCTGGTCGCGATGGTACGGGTAGGGCAGAAAGACGCTCGGCACGCGGGCGCACCAGGCTTCGGCCACGCTGCCGGCCCCGGCGCGGCTTATCGCCAGGTCGGCCGCCCCCCACGCCTCGCCCATATTGGTGATGAACTCGTTCACCCACGCCTGCACCCCGGCGGCTTTGTACGCCTCGCGCAGGCGGGCGGCCTCGTCGTCGCCGCCGGAGCGCGGCCTGCCGGTTTGGTGAATCACCTGCCAGCCGCGCAGCGGCGAGGGGGTCGCTCGCGCCAAGCCCTCCAACAACTGATTGATGGTCCCTGCTCCCTGGCTGCCGCCCGTGACGAGCAGCGTGGGCAAGTCGGGCGAAAGCCCAAACGCGGCGCGGCACTCCTGCCGCGTCTTGGCCGTCCGCGCCTGCGCCCGCACGATCGGCGGGATCTGCGTCCACGCCGGGTGCTCGTGCCCGGGGGCCAACGGGGCGGCCGTCAAGATCGCACCCGCGTGCTTGGCCACCCAGCGGTTGGCTTTGCCCGGCACCGCATCCAGGTTCACCAGCACCACCGGGCATTTATCCACTCGGGCGGCCTGCACCACCGGAGCTGCGACGAAGCCCCCCATCGCCACCACCGTCACCGGTGCCGGCCCCTCGCGGATCATCACGCGCCCGCCGCGAACCCCCGCCCCCCAGTTCGTCACAAACCGGTACAACGCCCGTGGGCGCACGCCAAACGGCTGGGCGGCGATGGTCTCAAACTCAACCGGCTTGTCCAACAGCGTCTCGCGCGACAGGATCGACGCGTCGATCGGACGGCGCGAAACCGCGAAGCGGAAACGGGCATCGGGCACCAGCGCGGCCAACTCCTGCGCGATCGCCAGGGCGGGGTAGATGTGCCCGCCGGTGCCGCCGCCCGCAAACAAATACGTCCGGCTCATGCCGTCGCCAGTGTTCCGCCGGAGTGCTCGACGACCGGCTGCGTGCGCGAGACGGCAACCACCAGCCCCAGGCAGAACGACGTCAAAATCCATCCGGTGCCGCCAGAGCTAATAAGCGGGAGGGCGATGCCCTTGGTGGGGGCCAGGGCCGTCACCACAGCGAGGTTCATGATGGCCTGGAGCGACACGGTGGCGATGACGCCAAGGGTGAACAGCCGCAGCATCGGGTGGCGCTCTTCACGCATGACGGCGTAGCCGCTCCAGAAGAGGCCACCAAAGAGGAGCACCACGAACGCGGCCCCCGCGATGCCCAGCTCTTCACAGATGATCGGAAAAATGAAGTCGGTGCGGTCTTCGGGGAGGTAGCCGAACTTCTGCAGGCCGTTGCCGAGCCCACGCCCGAAGACCTCGCCCCCGGAAATGGCAATGAGCGACTGGACGGTGTGATAGCCGATGCCGCGGGCGTCGGCGTAGGGGTCCACAAACGCAAGCACGCGTTTCATGCGATAGGAGCTGTGCAGAATCGCGTAGGCGATGCCGCCAAGACCCACTGGCACGAACATGAGAAACTGCCAGATGCGCGCCCCACCGGCCAACAGAATCAACGCGGCGACGCCAGCGATGAGCACGCCCGTGCCCAGGTCTTCCACGACAATAAACGCGGCCACCGCGCCGACCGCCGCCAAGGCCGGCACCAGCCCGCGCCAGAAACTCGTGATCCCCTCGCGCCGGCTGGCGGCCCACCACGAAATAACGGCCACCAGCGCCCACTTGGCGATCTCACTGGGTTGCACGCTCAGCACATCGCCGACGCCGGGAATGGGGAGATGCAGCCAGCGATGAGCGCCGTTGACGTTCTTTCCAACCACCGGCATGTACACCAGGGCGCAGGTGCCCATCAGCAGCACGACGCAGGTGATGAGCCCGGCATAGCTTGTCGCCCCCAGCGTCATGGCCCGGTCGGCGAGCGATCGCACCGGCATAAACGCCCCCACGCCCAACGCCGCCAGCGCCAGCACCATGTACAGGGTCGACCGGGACGTAACGATCGACATGGGCGTCAGAGCGGGAGCGATGGTTTCGCCGGCCGCGACCCGAGCTACTTGCATATCCGCCGAGTTGACCATGACCACGCCCAGCGTGAGCAGGGTGAGGACGCACAAAACAATGACATGGCCGGCGCGGAGCATGCGGGAAAGTCTATCGGCCGCCCGGGTCCGAATTGCACAGGTTTCACGCCCGGGATGAGCCGAAACGCGAATCCCGAGATGGGACAGGAGAGAGACGAAGTTCCGAAGAGACGAAGACACGAAGTGCGAGGTTGCCACGGGCGGCCTGGAGCTCACCGCCTGCTCAATCTCGGGATTCGCCTTTCGGCTCATCCCGGGCGTGCGGCTTCTATCCAAACGATTCCCGACCCGCAAGCTCCCGGCTTATCGCGAAGCCTGATCCCGGGTGTGCGCACCCCGGGCAAAAGCCAGGAGCTGGTTGTCGCTGAGGTGGTGAGTGTCCACCGCGCGGGTGCCGGCGATTTTGGCCGCGAGATCCTTATTGTGTTCTTTGAGGTGTTCGACCAGGTGCTCCATCGCGCTGGCGGCACCAGTGCCGCCCCCGAAGATCAGAATGTGGTCGGCCCCTTTGAGGGACGCAGCCACCGCGTCGTAAAAGCTCCGCAGCTCAGGGCGACGCTGACCGTTGGAATCGTCGGTCACGCTGTGGAGGTAGCGTCCGTTGTTGTCAGGGTCGTGCGGCACGACGCGCTCGGGCGTGGTGCCCTTCATTTCGGAGCGGTACACGCGGGCTTCGCGATGGTCGATCACGACGAGAAGATTCAGGCTGGAGACCGCAGGCGTCGTCAGTGCGTCGGACGGGTCGGTAAGAAACGTCCGCAGCTCACGGACCGCATCGGAATCAACGTCCTTGGATCGCTCCGCGTGAATCACCAGCCGCTTTCCTTCGCGGGTGTACGTTGTGTTTCCGTTGGCTTCAGCGTTTGCGGTAGCAAGCTCTCCCAGCAGCGTGCGGACATCATGCCACTGCAGGTTGTGGGAAGTCGGATGGTGGAGAATGGCATCGAGGGTGTGCTGATGTGACTTGGACAGGTGCGTGTGCATGACGTTCTCCCGAAAGTGTGAGTAGTGACTGATCAATCCGCTCCGTTGCGAGACGCGGAGTCCTTCAGGCCTTCCCCGGCCTTTTGAATGTCTTCGCCAACACCTTTTGTTGTATTGCACGCGCTCATCACGATGGCGACAGCGCCGAGCACCAGCAGAAGAAGGATCGAAGCGCGATTGCGATGCATGAACGGAATCTCCAGGCGTTTGGTCCCGAGTGCGGACCCGCCAGACCTGTTAATCCTACGCGAAACGTGTGGCTGTGTTCGCACAGCCACGATTCAGGCAGTGGAAACCTAGAGCGCGCTCGGGCGGCGACCCGTGATGAGGCTGTAAATCAGTCCCACCAGAAATACGACGAGGAAGATGTAAAACAGGATCCGGGCGATCGCCATGGATTCGCCTGCGATTCCGGTGAACCCCAGGACGCCGGCGACCAGCGCGAGAACGAGAAATGTGAGTGCCCAGCGAAGCATGATTGGGTTCCTTGGGTGGGGCCACCGGCCGCGCAGGTTCGCGGCGACGCAACGGCCAGCCGGGTTCAGAAGCCGCGCGGGATGTAGTTCAGCAGCACGAGTACCAGCAGGATGATCAGCAGCAGGCCAAGGCCGCCACTGGGGCCATACCCCCACTTGCGGCTGTGAGGCCACGTCGGGAGCCCGCCAACCAGAAGCAATACCACCACGATGAGAAGAATGATGCCCATGTTCGAGTCTCCCAGCCGCGGCCTTGCAGAAGCCCGAATGATGCCTTAGTGACGTTCACCGCGACATCTTCGCCACAAGGCCAACCAGCTCTTGATACATCTTGTCGACCGCCGCCCCGCCGCTGCCCGCCGCCGCCGCGTGGCACGCCCGCAGGTGCGCTTCCAGCAGCGAGTTTGCAACCACCTGCAGCGATGCCCGAGCGGCGATGATCTGCACGATGATCTCCGCGCACGCCCGATCGTCTTGCAACATTCGCTCGATGCCATCCACCTGCCCGCGGGCGCGCCGCAACTGGAGGATGTTGGCCGCCCTCGCCGCCGGGTCGATCCCGGCGGCGAGTTTGTCCGTGTGCCCGCCGCGTGCAGCGCCGGCATCTTGAACCGATTTGCTTTTCGAGTCCTTACGAGCCATCACGCATTCTCCGTGCAAAGGACCTGGTTGATGCTCAGGCCTTGTGCTGAGCGGGGATTGCGGGTGCCACACCGGGCTTGGCCGGGGTCGTGGCAGGTGCCGCGGCGGGCGCGTGGCCATTGGCAGCCTTGGGGGCGTGCTCGCCGATGCCTTTGTACGCCGCGCCATCCGGCTTGTGCTGCGTCTTGGAAGCGTCGGGGGTCGAAGCCTTATCGCCGTGCTGGGTCGCGTCCATCTTGCAGTGCGACGTGAAGCCCGCGTTGTCGATCGCCTTGCACGCCGCCGCACAGCCGTCCTGGCTGGAGTTGATCGAGGCGGACCCGACCTTGACGGACTCGGTCTTGATGTCCTTCACGCCGTCGAGCGCGGTGGTGACCTTCTTGACGCAGGCGTCGCCGGTCATGCCGTCGATGGTGATGTTGCGATGCGAGAGGGTGGCTGATTCCATGGGAATGCCTTTCGGTTGAGTGCTCGCCTGGGGAGCCGTATACCCCCCTGAGGTATACCACTATACCCCGGTAGGGTAGCAAGTAAAGCCGTGGGGCTCGTTTGTGATGGCACGCGGTCGCCGCGAATGCCAGCATGCCGGTTTTCAGCCCAGCAGCGATGTTCGCGGCCCCAAAGCAGCCGAAACCACCGGATTTACGGGGAAATATCCTCGCGCGATCCGCACGCCCGGATTAAGCGCCCAGGGCGAAAACCCGCGATGAGTGTGGCGAAGTCACTCAAGCCGGCCCTCGCCGCCCGGACGTCGTCCCTTCGTCCCTTCGTTCCTTCGGAACTTGCCTCTTCCCTGCCCTAACCGATCACCTTCAGGCCGACCTTTTTCTCGCCGTCGCCGATGGGCCGCGCGATCAGGTCATACCCGTCGCTGCCGACCACGACGCACGAGACCAGTTCGCCCGGGCTCAGCGGCCCGCGCGACTGCACAAACGTCACCCCGTCGATCTGCGGGGCCTGGAACTTGGTGCGTCCCTGATACAGCCGCCCGCCATCGCTCACGCCGCTGGTCTTCTTGCCCTGCGTTCGAAGTGCCGCGTCGATCAGCACATCAACGCGAACCGCCTTGGCTTCGCCGCCCGATTCGAACGTGGCCGCCATCGCCTCGTTGCGGGCGAAGGCCACCTGCTGCTGCAGCGCCATGATCTCATCGCGGCGGCGTGCCTTCACTTCCGCCGGCACCGCCAGCGTGGGGTCAGCCTCCATCGTTCCCGCCACCGTTCCCGGCTCGCGGCTGTACTCAAACACCCCCACCGCTTCAAACTTCATCCGCTCGATGAAGCTCAGAAGCTCCTGGTGGTCCGCCTCGGTCTCGCCAGGGAACCCGGAAATGAACGTCGTCCGCACCGACATACCCGGAACTCGCTCGCGCAGTCGCCCAATCAGCCGCTCCTGCTGTTCGCTCGTCACGTGCCGACGCATCAGGCTCAGCACGCGCGTGCTGGCATGCTGCAAGGGAATATCGAGATACGGCAACAGACGCCCGCGGGCGGCGAGCGCCGCAAACGCCTCCACCATCTCATCCGAAAAGTTGCTGGGGTAGGCGTACATCAGCCGCAGCCATCCGCGGCAATCCATCTCCTCCATCGTGTCACTCAGGCCACTCAGCAGCCCGGGCAGCCCGCGCGGCATCGCCTGGGTGCCGCTTGCCATCCCCCAGCCGATGTCGTCGCCGTAGCTGGTGGTGTCCTGGCCGATCAACAGCAACTCAAACGCCCCATCGGCGATCAGCTCGCGAGCTTCCTTCAGAATCTTCTCGGGGGCTTTGCTGCGCATCTTGCCGCGAATGCTGGGAATCGTGCAGAACGCGCAGTTCTGGTTGCACCCTTCGCTGATTCGCAGGTACGCGTAGTGGCGGGGCGTGAGGCGAAGACGCGCCCCGTCGTCTTCGAAGTAGCCGATGCCCTTGCCATCTTTGCCATTCACGGTGAGGCCGGCGGTTTTAAGGCCCCGGTCCGCCGCGGCTGTGAGGGCATTTCCCGCGATCCAGTACCTCGGCGTATCCGCGTCGCCGGGTGCTGTCTTGGCCTTGGCCTCAGACCCGAAGACCGCCTCCACCACCTTGTCGCGATCAAAGACCCCAACCATCGCGTCGATCCCAGGGGCCCACTCCAGCATCTTGGCCCGGTGACGCTGCACCAGGCATCCCGCGACGATGACCTTCTTAACCTCGCCCCGCTCCTTGGCGGCGATGGCTTCCTTGATCACACTCAGCGATTCGTCCTTCGAAGCTTCGAGAAAGCCGCAGGTGTTGACGACCACCGCGTCTGCATCGCCAAAGCCGCCAACAGCAGGGTCGTACGACACGGGCATCATGCCGTGCTCGGCCAGCATGCCCAGCATCTTTTCACTGTCGACCAGGTTTTTGGGACAGCCGAGGCTGACCAGTGAGACGGTGCGCAGCGCAGGCTCGGCGGCGACCTCGCCACCCTTCGCGCCCTTGGCTTGTTTGCCTTGCGTGGCCGCCGGTGGGACAGGCGTCCCGCCTGCGTCGGCCCGCAGTTTCACCCCCGTGCCCGGCTTGTTTCCACCACGCCCCTTCGCATCTTTCAGCGAGCGCAGCTTCTTGCCGCCCGGCCTCCTGGGGGCCTTCACCTTGTCAGCACGGTTTGGTCTGGCTTTCACGGGGGAAGCGTAGGGAGGATTGCGGGTGCAACAGGCATGGTTACAGGAAGTTGGAGAGCAAAAGGCCGTACAGCGAGTGTGCGACAAAGACCCCCGCCAGCATGGCCAAGGCCAGTCGCCACTGGGAGCGCCGGGGACGGGCTAAAAAGCGGTGCCGCCGCCGGTGCAGCGTGAGAATGGCCACGAACTGCAGAACACTGAGAATCACGAAGATCGAGATGATGGCCGCGGCCCGGTTGGTCATTCCCCCCGGGGGCGGAAACCTGTAAACACTGATTCCCAGCAGGATCGCCGCCACCCCGTCGAACCCGGCACCCATGGCAAAGGCAAGCACCCCAAGCAGCCACGCCCCGAGCTTGGCCTGCTCAGAATCCAGCGCCAGCCGCAGCGGGGCGGCACACTCCGGGCACGCCGGCGCTGCCAACGCGCGGCAGTTGTACCCGCAGGCAGGGCATGGAGCGTCGTTATCCTGCAGAAACTCAAGCACCAACCGTCGAGCAAACTGGGCCATGAAGCTCGTCTACGCCACGAGCTCATGGCCGGTTCTGACGAGTGGTACAGCAAAATCAAGTCACGCGCTCATGCGTTCGCACAGGCTGGCCGCGGTCATCCCCGCCATCGGGTAGTACCGCTCCAGGGCTTCGCCCAGCGCCAGGGGCTCGGAGATGATGAACTGGCACACGTGTGCCAGCCGCCACCCGGCGAACTTGAGCGCCTTGGGAAGCGCCTCCTGCGTCGTGCACATCACGAGCTCATCTCCCTTGAACGACACCGGCAGCACGCGGAACTGCCACGCCTGACGCCGCGAGATCATCTCGAGCACATGCTGAGGAACTTCCAGCGATCGTGGGTCAAGGTGCGGGGCCAGCGTGGCGTACTGCTCCGCCCACGCGGCTTCCACCGCCGCCGGGTTCACCCCGAACATCTGCTCGGCGATCGCCCCGAAGGGCCCACCCCGCGTCTTCTGCGCAATGAGCACCTCATCACGCTGCGAGGCCGTCAGGACACCATGTTGAACCAGAAGATCGCCAAGATGCACGGTACGCATTCGCCACGCTCCTTCTCCCACTCTCGTGGGCGAAGAAGGAATCGGAGCCTCACCCGCCGCCCGTGAGGCAAAGGGCCGCGCCAGGATGGGCGCCAGCGCGACTGGTGCGCATGTCCGCCACAGGGCGGCCTTCGCGAGCGTGCCGTCGCAAAACCTGATTTTCCCGGCCCCCGCCCTTGACGAAACTCAATTCGTAATGCAGGGGGGTTCGCGGCTCACGGCCAAAAGCGAAGCCGCCCGGGCAGAACCCGGGCGGCACGCATCGTCTGAATATCGTGGGAGTTCTCGGATGCGAGCGACCTTGGGCCACACAACCCGGTCACGCGCCTCCGTCAGGCCCGCTTACGACAACTCAAGGCCATCTTCGCGGGGCGGCAGGCAGGCTTCGCCCCGAAGGGCTTCCCACGCCAGCACCGGCACCACCAACATGGCCGAGACGATCAAGCGAATTCTGGACACTGCAATTTTCATCACGCACCCCCGGCGGAGGCTCCGCCGTCTTCGCCGCTTTCGCGGAACACATTCAGAAACCCCCAAACCATCACCCGCTCACAACGGATGACTGACCATCCACAACATGCATCACGAATGGCCCTTCGCCCAGTAAAGTGCACAGAAAATCTGGTAAATTTGCGCCTTTCGTTACAGGCGCTGTAAACAGCCACGTCCCCATAACCCACTTCCGTCCTGCATCGATGCATATTCTCGATTAAGACCGTGGTGTGAGATCGTCTTCGCGCTAGTTGGCGTCGGCCGCGGCTTGCACAAATCGCACCACCGCGCTGCTGGCCGCTTCTGTGGCCGCATCAAGGTTTTCCCGGGTCTTCTGCATGGCAGTCAACACCTCGGGCGTGCGCTTGGGCTGCACGACATCCGGCTGATCACGGTGATGCTTGAAGAAGAGCATCCGGTCCGACAGCTCGACCAGCAGCGGGGTGCCGCTCTCGTTGGCCGCGGCCAGCTTGGCCAAGGCTTCGTCGTACCGCACCTTGGACTGGTCAAACCCGAGCCGGGCTTCGCGGCGGAGGGCGTCGTCAGCGTAGTACCCAATCTCCTTGTCCCACTCGTCAAAGAGGTCGTCGCCCCGGCGGCGGGCCTGCTTTAGTCGCTCGGCCGCCACGCGCACTCGGGTCTGGCAGGTGGCCAGGTCGCGCCGGGCACGGTCGTAGGCGTCTTCCAGCTCCTGCCGCGTGGTGAGCGGCGCGTCAATATCGGTCTCGTCGAGCGATTTACCGATGTCATCGCGGCTCTGCTCCTGGGCGACGCGCGCGGAATCCAGGGAGCGGGAGAGAGACTCCAGCCGGTGCCGCTTGAAGGGTTCCATCGGCGCGGGCTGGTCGGTCGAGCAGGCGCACATGCCAAGCAGCGCGGCGAGAGTCATCGCCAGAAACCCAATGGGTCGAAGCAGCGGGGTATGCATGGCGACAATGTACACCGGACGGAGGGTGCCAAACGTGCCCCCCGCGCGTGCCGGAGTTGGTGGCCGTGCCGCACTGACGTCGGGGCGAGGTCAGTGGCACGTTCGCGCCTAGTGGTTCGGGTTGCGTTGCAGTCTTGTGAGCAGCGGGCCCAGCACGATCACCAGCACGCCCGCGGCGGTTGAACTCAGCACGAAGAGGAGGAAGAAGTCGGCCTGGCCGCCGAGGTTCCAAGGGAGCTTCACCTTGCCTTCGATGATCGGTTCGACCAGGGCCGCGACCTTGCCGGCGCCCAGGCCTGCAATAAAGGACGAGATGAACCAGATGCCCATGAGGCTGGAGACACTCTTCTTTGGCGCAGTCTTGGCGACATACGACAGCCCGGTGGGCGAGAGGATGATCTCACCCACGGTGTGCAGGAAGTAGCACCCGCTGATGAAGATCATGCCGACCTTGGGCAGGCCGCTCTGCAGGCGCAAGGCAGCGAGCACCATCACCACGTACCCCAGGCCCACGAAGATCAGGCCCAGGCCAATCTTGTAAGGCTGGGCGACGGACTTGCCCTTACGGAGCAGCGAGGCCCAGAAGACACCGAAGATCGGCGCGAAGATGATGATGAGGAGCGGGTTGATAGACTGGAAATACGGCGACGGAACTTCCCAGCCGAAGATGTGGCGGTTGGTGAGTTCGTCGGTGAAGGTGTTCAACGACGAGCCGGCCTGCTCGAAGGAGAGCCAGAACACCGCGTTGAAGAGCATGTAGATGAAGATCGTGGCGACCGGGCCCCGGTCCTTTGCATCCTGCTTGATGACAAACCAGATGGCGTAGGCAACGGCCGCGGCAAGGATCGAGCGGTTGACCCACGGGTTGCCCATCAGCTCGTCGAACTTACCGAGAATTCCCAGGTGATAGAGGTACCCGATGCCCGCGGCCAGCACGACGCCCACCGGCAGGAAGAGGGGGGCGGTCTTGACATTCCCCGCCACGGGCTCACCCACGCCGGGGAGGTATTTGGAGCGGAAAGCGATGTAGGTGAACAAGCCGAGGATCATGCCCACGGCGGCGGCGGCGAAGCCGTAGTGCCAGCCGTAGGCCGCGGCCAGGTAGCCGCAGACCAGGTTGCACAGGAACGACCCGAGGTTGATGCCCATGTAGAAGATGCTGAAGGCGGATTCGCGGCGTGGGTCGTTCAGCGGGTACAGCTGCCCCACCATGACCGAGACCGAGGGCTTGAAGTGGCCGGTTCCGATGGTGATGAGGGCCAGGCCCATGACGAAGACGGACATGCCGTTCTCGCTCAGGGCCATGGTGCCGATGCCGCTGATGCCCAGGATGATGTGTCCGGCGGCGATGAGGATGCCCCCGACGACCATCGACCGGTGCGTTCCGATGAGCTTGTCGGCGATGAGCCCGCCGATGATGGGCAGCAGATACGCAAACCCGGTGTACCAGCCGTACAGAACATTGGCATCGGCCTTACGCCAGGATCGCCCGCTGTCGGTGCGATTGATGTCGATGGACATGATGAAGGGCGGGTGATCTGGGTCGAGCTTGGAATCCGGGCGGATGGTGGTCGACACCACGCTGCTGCTGTCGTTGACCTTGAAGTAGACCTTGGCGTTGGGGTCATCCGCGTCGGGGTTGTCCTTGGTCGGGCGGCGGATCTTGGCCAGCAACTTGATCGGCGTTTCGGTGGGGTTGGTGATGCGGTAGTTGATCTCGCCCTCGGACGAAGGGCGCACGCCGGAATCTACATAGAACTTGGGAGGCGTGATGCCGAAGGTGCCCGAGCCGACCCACTTCTGGGCGGCGTTGGCATCTTTGTTAGGAGTGACGAGTTCAAACTTGAGGGGGCCGGGGGTGCCCCTGACGGCGAGGTCGCCCGCATTGCCCTTGCCGACCTCGGCGAGCATGGGCACGATGAGCGTTTGCGTGGGTGGGTCTGCATCGGTGGGTTTGGCCTTCTCGACTGCGGAGGTTTGGTCAATGGCGAGTTCGTTGACGTGGGTGCCGGGGGCAAGCTGATGGGCCGCGATGGCGGCGGTGAGGTAGAGCACCAAGAGACCACGCATGCCGTAGTAGCTGAACCGCTCCCACATTTCGACCAGGAACAGAAGAAAGAGCCCACGAGGGTGGCCCAGAAAGGTGGGCCCGGTCGCGGCCGGGGGCAGGCGATCCGCTTCGTCCCCGGGGGCGTGCGTGGGAGAGGTGGGAGGCGTGGGGTTGGTCATCTGGAGAGTTTCCTTCGGCTGGGCGACCGGGCAGCGCCCGGCAACAAGGGAGGAGAATATCAAGTTGGAAGGCCAGCGCCCACAATCGCCCGGAGCGGCGACCCTCAGGCACACCGGGTAGCCCCGTCCGGGGATGCGTTATAGTCGGCGGCTATGAGCACACGCGGCCAGAAGAAAACCAAGTCCAAGCCACCCGGGGCCGGCGCTCGGCGGGGCTCCTCGCGCACCTCCAAGCACGCCCTTCGCGGCGACGTCCTGGCGGCGCACACCATCTCGAAGTTCGACCGTCGCCAGGCGACGGTGGGCGTCGTTGGGCTCGGCTACGTGGGCCTCCCACTGGTTCGCGCCATGCACGACGCGGGCTTCGCCGTCGTCGGCTACGACATTGACGAGTCGAAGATCGCCATGCTCCGCAAGGGGCGGCCTTACCTCAAGCACCTGGGTGACGAGCTGGTGCGCGAGCTCTCCCGGTCGCCGCGGTTCACGCCGACAACAGACCCGGCCGCGCTCAAGGCGTGCGACGCGATCGCGATTTGTGTGCCCACCCCGCTGGGCAAGCACGACGAGCCGGACCTGAGCTTCGTCGAAGATTCCACCAGAATGATCGCCCGGGTGCTCAAACGCGGGGCGCTGGTGAGCCTGGAGAGCACCACCTACCCCGGCACCACGCGCGAGGTCTGTCTCCCGATTCTCGAAGAGAGCGGCATGGTGTGCGGCGAAGATTTCTTCCTGGCCTTCAGCCCCGAACGCGAAGACCCGGGCCGCAAGGGCGTGCAGACCCGCGAGATTCCGCGCCTGGTTGGTGGGATTGACGAGGCCAGCACCAAGGTGGCGGCCACGCTGTACCGCACTGCCATCGAGCGCGTCCACGAGGTGGAGAGCGCGGAGGTGGCGGAGGCCGCGAAGATTCTGGAGAACACCTATCGCGCCGTCAACATCGCGCTGGTGAATGAGTTGAAGCCGGTGCTGGCGGACATGGGGATCGACATCTGGCAGGTGATCGAGGCGGCGGCCACCAAGCCCTTCGGGTTTCAGGCGTTTTACCCCGGGCCGGGGCTGGGGGGCCACTGCATCCCGATCGACCCGTACTACCTGACGTACAAGGCCCGCGAGTATGGGCATGTGACGCGCTTTATTGAGCTGGCGGGGCTGGTGAACCGGCGCATGCCCCGGTACGTGGTGGATCGCGTGGCCGAAGGCCTGAACGAGGCGGGGCTGGCGATGAAGGGCTCCAAGGTGCTGGTGGTGGGCATCGCGTACAAGCCGAATATTGACGACGTGCGCGAAACGCCGGCCGCAGAGATCATCGAGCTGCTCGCGGATCGCGGGGCGCTCGTGAGCTTCCACGACCCGCATGTGCCGGTCTTCCCGCAGATGCGGAAGTATGACATCCCGCTCAAGAGCCTGCCGCTGAACGCCGGGAACCTCAGGCAGTGCGACGCGGTGGTGATCGTGACCGACCACGCGGCGGTGGACTGGGAGCTCATCGGGCGCGAGGCCACGCTCATCGTGGACACACGCAACGCGATGGCGAAGCTGAAAGGCCCCGCGCGGCGGAAGATCCGGGCGCGGGTGATCAAGGCGTAGGCACGCGAGGGAAAAGTTCGGCAGCAGCCCGACCGTAAGGGAGGGCCTGGCGGAACATGTTGGTACGCAGCAAGCCCGCCGCGACCGCGATCCATCAAAGGGAATCTGACCCCGTTATGAGCAAAGCCACCAGCGACTCTCCCAATCACACGGTTCGCGTTCCTCAGGTGCCCCGCAAAGCACTGATCGGCATGGTGCACGTGGGCGCGTTGCCTGGCACGCCCCGGGCCCGGTACACGCTTTCGCAGCTCGAGGAAACCGCCGTCCACGAGGCGGACATTCTCGCCAAGGCGGGCTTTGATGCGATCATCATCGAGAACATGCACGACACGCCGTACGTGAACGCCCCGCACGCCCCGGAAACCGTGGCGGGGATGACGCGGATCGGGCTGGCGATCCGCCGCGAACTGCCGAAGATGGCGCTGGGCGTGCAGGTGCTGAGCTTTGGGCACATGGAGGCGTTGGGGGTGGCGCTGGCGATCGACGGGGCGTTCATTCGCGTTGAGAACTTTGTGTTTGCGCACGTCGCGGACGAGGGGCTGCTGGCGGAGGCCGCGGCCGGGCGTCTGCTGCGACATCGCCGCAACATCGGGGCGACGCACGTGCGCCTGATGTGCGACATCAAGAAAAAGCACGCCTCGCACGCGATTACGGGTGATGTGAGCGTGGCCGATGCTGCCAAGGCCGCAGAGTTTTTCGGGGCCGATGGGCTGATCGTCACCGGACCTCACACGGGCACACCGACCGACCCCGCGGACATCGACGCGGCGCTTTCGGGTGCGTCGCTGCCGGTGTGGGTTGGGTCGGGAGTGACGCCGGCGCAGGTGAAGCCGCTCCTCGCGAAGGCCGACGCGCTGGTGGTGGGCTCGGACATCAAAAAGGGCGGGGTGTGGTCAAATCCGGTGGATGCCGCCCGCTGCCGCCGAATCGTCGACGCGAAATAGGGCTCCGGGCCGCCCAAGTCGTCAGCTATCGCTGCTCGATGGTGGGCCGCATCTTCTGGCCTCGCTGCTTGTAGGCGTTGAGGGCGCTCTGCTTGTCGGGGAACTCGGTGAGCGAGAAGACGAGTTTGGAGTTGCCGATCTGGATCTCGTCGTTGTCGACCAGTTCGATATCGCTGGTGACCTGGCGCCCGTTGACGAACATGCCGTTGCTGCTTTTCATGTCGATGGCGTGGTACTTGCCGCTGCCTTCCTCGAAGCGAATCTGGATGTGCTTGCGGCTCACGCGATCGTCGACCACCTGCAGCGCGGCGGACTCATCACGCCCGATCACCGTGGTCCGCTTGCCCAGGGGGTAGTACAGGCCTTCGCTGGGTCCGGATACGACAAGAATCGATGCCATGATGCAAGCCCCTTTGAGCGACGGCGGCAGAACGACGCGCCGGCAAGCCGAAGTGTACAGGGTTTTTGCCGCGATTTCCAAAGTCTTGGCGCGAATGCACCCACGACCTCCCGAGGGCGGGAAACACGCTTGGATTATGGGCACGGGCTACCAGCCCGAAGCGCCAGCGAGGGTCACTCACGTTTACGAACTCGACTCATCCTGGGCCAACGCACCAGCGCAAACACCTCAGAAACCCCGCTGGCGCTCCGGGCTCGAGTCGCTACAGCAACGGGCTGAACAACTGGGCGATGTGGTCCACCAGCCGGCGCAGGACTGGCCGCCGCGCCCATTCGTCGGCCACGATGGCCCGCGACTCGCTGGCGTAATGCATCTGCATGAACCGCAACTGGCTGGCGAAGTCTTCGTCGTGGATGAACAGGGTCGTCTCGAAGTTCAGCCAGAAGCTGCGCATATCGAGGTTCGCCGAGCCGACCACCGCCAGGCGACGATCGATGCTCGCGGTTTTGGCATGCAAGAGCCCTCCTTCGTGCTCGAGAACCTTGACGCCCGCGTCGAGCAGGTCCTGGTAGTGGGCTCGGCTGGCCGCGGCCACCTTGGCGTCGAGCTCGTCCGGCACGATCAGCGTCACATCCACGCCCCGAAGGGCGGCGTTCTGGAGGGCGGCCTTGGTGGCCTCGTCGGGCACGAAGTAGGGCGTCGTGAGAACAATCTCCTCGCGCGCCTCGAAGAACATCGACATCATCGCCTGGTGAATGGCATCCGGGCGCGGGCCGGGGCCGGAGGGCACCACGTGGACGATGGACTTGCCAGCCCGGGGAATCGGCACCGGGAAAAACGGGTCGATGCTCTCCAGCGTTTCCTGGCTGTCCAAAAGCCAGTCTCGCAGGAATACGCACTGCAACGCCTGCACCGCGGGGCCCTGCAGACGGATGGTGGAATCCACCCAGGGGCCGACCTTGCTCTTGCTGAAGCCGCGTTTGGGGGCGAAGGTCTCATCCGTCAGGTTCTGGCTTCCGGTAATGGCCAGTACCCCGTCGATGACGACGATCTTGCGGTGGTTGCGAAGGTCGATCCGCGCAAAGAGCATCCGCAGCGGGTTCACCGGCAAGGCGGCGACCACCTTCACGCCCCCCTCCCGCATCGCCTCGCACAGCCCGCTTCGTAGAAAATCCTTCGCGCCCACCGCATCCACCAGCACGCGGCACACCACGCCCCGCTTCACCGCCCGGATCAGCGCCTCCCCCACCGCCACGCCCCTGCCCGCCGGCATCCAGATGTAAAACAGCAGGTGGCAATGATGCGTGGCGCTATCTATCCCCTTGATAATCTCTTCCAGCACCGGCCCGCCTGTGCCTAGCAGCTGGACATAGTTATCCACCATCGGCGGCATGCCGCCAACCAGTGTGCCCAGGTGCGCCAGGGGTTCATACTGCCCCTCCCCCGGGCGATGCACCACGCCCTGCTTGTGCCAGTGCACCACCGCGTCTTCTTCGATGCGCCGCGTGAGAACTTCGTACCTCGCCAACCTCTTGAAGCCCAGCTTGTT
>JBAZUW010000011.1:0-30985 GCA_041661205.1 Phycisphaerales bacterium | reverse complement strand
ATCTCGCGTTTCGCCCGGGCCAAACAGCCCGTTTGGGGCGGCACGCGGGGGTGTCTCGCACACGTGCTTGAGCCTGACGTGCAGTATGGAGTGATCGCTGAGACCGCTGGTGCGCGGCGCGTGGTCATACTTCGCGTCGACCAACGCATCTGCCAGCGGCGCAGAGAGATACGCGCCGTCCAGCCGCCCCTGTCCGGCCGCGGAAACCCAGGAATGCTCGCGTTTCCCGGGGTTTTTCGCGCGCCACGCGTCGACGAATCCATACGTCTCCAGAAGCCCGAGCTGCTTTTCGAGGCGGAATGTCCGGGTATCGGTGTCCGGGCCCCGCCGAGAGGTGTTGAAATCTCCCAGAATGACGCAGGATTTTTCGCAATTTTGTTTGGCGAGGGCTGTCAACTGCTGGAAAAAAGCCGCCTTTTTCGCCAGCGATCCGTCATCCGGCACATGCACGCTGACCAACGTGAACCCCAGGACCGATGTCGCGAGCAGCCGGCCGGGGAACTCTTCAAACCCCGGTACCGCGACCGGGAACAGCTCGAATCGAGATGCGATCAGCATGCCGTTCTTGCCCGGGGCCACTTTGCTGGCGGCCTGGTGCACCAACCCCGCGTCCGCCAGTTGAGCTCGCACCTGCCCGCCGCGGCCGGGTCGAAACTCGCATAGCACCACGACGTCCGGCGCCTGCTCGACGATCGCCAAGCCGATGCGGGGAGTGCGTTCGGGGCCACCCCCGTGCAGGATGTTCCACGCGAGCAGGCATATTTCGCGGGCCGGTTGCACGGGGCTTACCGGGTGACGCCGTGCAGGGCCATGTCGAACCACGCGTCGGACTTGGCGACATCGTCGCGAACGTACGCCCATCGCTTGCTGGCGTCGCGCTGGGCCGCCCACCACAGAAAATCTGACAATGGACGCAC
This sequence comes from Phycisphaerales bacterium, assembly GCA_041661205.1. Lineage (GTDB taxonomy): Bacteria > Planctomycetota > Phycisphaerae > Phycisphaerales > UBA1924 > RI-211. The sequence continues at coordinate 30,068 of JBAZUW010000011.1, read as the reverse complement.
CCACCCAGGACTGGCCCGCTTCACCAGTGCCACCAGCGGCTTCCAGCCATGCATCTGGATGAGTCGGTCTTCGAGAGAAACAAAGGTCTCCACGCGCCCCGGATCTCCCTGACGCCCGGCGCGACCGGCCAACTGGCGATCCACCCGGTGTTCGTCGTTGCGCTCAGTGACGATGACCAGCAGCCCTCCCGACGCCTTGCTGGTTTCGTTGAGTTGAATGTCGGTCCCGCGTCCGGCCATGTTTGTCGCCACCGTCACGGCGCTGGGCAGGCCAGCCGCCGCGATGATGCTTGCTTCTTCGCGTTCACGTTTGGCGTTGATGACGGCGCAGGAAATCCCGCGAGCGCCAAGCAGTGCCGCCATGCGTTCGGAGGTGGTGACGCTCCAGGTGCCCACCAGCACCGGCTGGCCCTGCTCGTGGGCTTTGGCGACGCGGTCGGCGGCGGCCTGGAGCTTTTCCTCGCCGGTCGCAAAGACCCGCTGGGGCGCGTGAACACGGATTACGCGCTTGTGCGTGGGAATGCGCACGACAGGCAGCCGGTACCAGCGCCACAACTCGTCGGCCACTTCCCGGGCGGTGCCGGTCATGCCCGCGAGCTTGCGATACTTCTGGAAGAAGCCCTGATAGCTCGAGCGGGCCATCGCGACGTTATCCCGCGAAAGTTCGAGGGCTTCCTTGGCCTCAACGGCCTGATGCACGCCGAGTTGCCACTGCCGGCCGGGGAGCACGCGCCCGGTGGAGCGATCGATGATCTCGACTTTGCCTTCGTTGACGACGTAGTCCTCGCCCCGCTTGTAAATCTCCTTGGCGGTGAGCGCAAGGGCCAGCAGTTCTTCGCGGCGTTTTGGCCCGGCCCAGAAGGGCGGCAGGCGCGAGGCGTCCTGAGCCAACTTTTCGCGCCCGGGATCGAGCATGCGAACCAGACGCTGTCTTGCGAGAAGCTCGTAATGCACGCCCTCGCGATAGTCCTGCGCCAGGAGGGCGGCCATGCGGAAGTGCTCGCCCCCGCCCGCCACCCCTTCGCTGGGGCCGCTGATGATGGCGGGGGTGACGGCCTCGTCGATGAGCACGCTGTCAGCCTCGTCGATGATGGCAAACTCAAGCCCGCGCTGGACGACCCGGGCACCCCAGCTCGGGCCGCCACCGGCGATGGTGTCGATCAACAGACCAGTGAGGCGTGGGGTGAGAGGCGAGACGAGGCGATCGCGAAGATGATCGAAGATGAGTTCCTTGTCGGCGACGTACGTGATGTCGCACGCATAGGCGAGGCGCCGGGCGTCATTGTCGTGGTCGTGCTTGATCGCTCCGACCGTCAGGCCAAGCCGTGTGAGCGCCGGACCGGTGGTGACGGCATCGCGATTCGCGAGATAGTCGTTCACCGTCACGACGTGCACGCCTCGGCCGCGCCACCCTTCCAGGGCGGAGGGCAGAATGGCCGTGACCGTCTTGCCTTCGCCCGTGGCGAGTTCGGCGCAGCAGCCCGCGGCCAGCGCCAGCGCCCCCAGCACCTGTTCCGGATGCAGCGCCAGGCCAAGCTCTCGCCGAATGACTTCGTAGCCCAGCGCAAAGGCGCGGTCGACGACGCCCTTCTCGTCGCGCCGCAGCATGACGTCGGCGCGGGCATCGATCACTTCGTCGTCCAGGGCCGCGTCGCTTCGGTTGGAGATCTGCCGAGCCGCAGCAAGGATCGCCTTGGCACGAATCCACTCCAGCTTGCGGGCCCGGCGGCGTTCCGCCCAGCCGACGAGCGATTCACCGAAGACATCGAATCCCTTGGCGGGGGGGCGGCGATTGCTCGGACGGGCGAGCGGACCCCAGAGGCGATGGCCGGGGACTTCATGCACGTTGCTTGCGGCAGCGGTGATGGCCGCGCCCGAATGCATGACGGTCATGTGCTCGCCCTCGCTGCGACAAACTGGCGTGCCCAGCGCCAGCCCTGCACGAGCAGGGGTGCCGCGGGAACGCTGAGGCGCACGCGGGCTCTGAGCCCCGGCTGCCACCCGGCGGGCTGCTTGAGGGGCTTGAGTTCGACCAGGAACTGGCTCGCAAGGGTTTGGCGGCGCTGGGGGTCGGAGGGATCGAGCATCAGCTCGCCCCCGGCGTCGGACCCGAGTTGCTCGCGGTCGAGCACTTTGGAGCCCGCAGCGGCAACGCGAGTGACCTTGGCCGCGACCTGAGTCCATGACCTGCCCCGCACGCGCACGCTGGCGCGAGTGGGCGTGCCGGAGGTTTCTTGTCCGGCCTGCGTGCCGAAGATGTACGCGTGCTCGGTATCCGGCACCAGGCAGCGCACGATCAGTGTGTCTGCCGACACCACCGAGGCGAAGAGCGTGCCACGACGCATGAAGCGGCCGGGCAAGGATTCCAGCGGCACCCCGAGCGAGCCGGGCTGCGCGATGGTGCCATCGGTGGGGGCGACCACGGTGAGCGCAACACCGCGTTCCTCGAGGTGAAGAAGCTGGTTTTGGGCCTCTTCCAACGCGGATTGCGCGAGCATGCGCTGGGTCGGGCTGGCGCTGGATGCGGCATCGGCATCGGCCTTCGCTCGCTCCACGGCCGCCCGGGCCCCGGCCAGGCCGGCGGCAATCTCCACGTTTCGCATTCTGATCAGCACGTCGCCCTTCTTGACGACCTGGCCGGGCGTGACGAGCACTTCGTCGATGAATCCTTCTTCCCCCGCCCGCACCGGTTCGTTCACCACCGGCTCGATGGTGCCGGTGGCGTATCCGGCGGCGGGCATCGGAATAAGCCCGCCGAAGATGAGCACGCCCGCCAGCGTGCCGCCGATGATGGAAAGAGCCCGGGCCCGCCGCCCCAGGAGTTTGGGACTGGTGAGCAGAAACCAGGCGCCTTTGAGCACCGGGTAGACGCCCCAGACCGTCCCTGCGATCACGGCCATCACCATGCCCAGGGTCAGATATTGCGGGCTTGACCACAGCACCAGGATGATCGAAAAGAGAATGAAAATCCGGTAGGGCCAGGAGAGGGCGGCATACGCGAGCAACGTCGCAAACTCTCCACGGCTGCGCACCGCCGGGGGCCGCAGGCCGGTGAGCTTCAGAACATATCGGCGCCAGAGAAAGCCCCACAGCTCGTTGGCGCGCTGACTCATGTTGGGGATGCCCAGCATGTCCGACATGGCGTAGTAGCCGTCGTAGCGCAGCAAGGGGTTGAGATTGAACACCAGCGTGGTCACGCCGGAAATAAGCATGGTGTAGTAGCAGATGGCGCGGACGGCACCCGCGGAGGCGGGGTCCTGATATGACCAGATGATGGCCGCGATCGCCGCGGGTACGGACTCAAAGAGAATGCCCCCCATGGAGACGAGCACCCGCCTGTAGACCTCAGGAAATCGCCACGCGCTGGAGGCGTCGCAGTAGGGGAAGGGGAGGAGATAGACGACAAAGATCAGGCCGATCTCGGTGCAGCGCCCGCCCATGGCCTTGGTGGCGCAGGCGTGGCCGAGCTCGTGCCAGGCACGCAGCAAAATAAACACCGCGCCGATGAGCGGCAAGTTCGCCGGTTCGAGAAGGCTGTTGAGCTGGCTCAGGAGCTCGTCACGCGCGATGAAAACGCGATAGAACGCGACCATCACCAGCACCACCCAGGCGATGAGCGCGGGCCAGGAAAATACTCCCCGGATGATCTGGGCCGCCTGCTCCAGCATCGGCTCGGGGTTCCACACCGGGATGGTCGGCGTCAGGCCTCGCCCGGTGCGCTGCGCGATCTTGCGGCTGGCGATGTCGCGCCGACGCTGCTCGATCATGTCCGACGCCAGCGGCAGATCGCCCGACAGCAACCCGAAAAGCTGCAGGCGGCTGAGTAGCTCCACGCACTCCCGCTGCGTGGGTGCCTCGTCGCCCATCTGGGCATTGCATCCTTGCCAGGCGTCGTCCACCGTGCGCCGGCCGTCGAGCATTCCAAGGAAGAAGTACGCCGGCTCGCTTAACCGGTAAAACTGCCCGCCCGCGGGGTCTTCGATCACGTACGACGCCCGCTCGCCCATGCGCTGCCGGATGACCTGCGCGTGTGGGCTGACAGTGGGGCGCGTGGGGCCGACCTTGTACCAAAGGTCACTGAAGGACGCGCTGGGGTCGCTGCGCAACACTTCGTCGAAGAAGCTCGACGCCTCGCGCCGTCCTGAGTTTGGGCTGGCCAGCGTGCTCAACGGGGCGATCTCCTGATACTTACCACCACAGCCGCATGCGCAGCTCGTCGGCGATCGGTCGCAGCACCGCGGCCAGTGTGGTGGTCAACCCGTCGTCGAGCTTCGCCGTCGCGCTCATGCCGGGACGCAGCCACGGGGCCGCCTGGGTGAACTCGACATCCGCGGCATACACGTTCTTTCCGCGCACCACATCCGCGGATGGATTCACACGGATGACTTTGATCCCCACCGTCTTGCCGGGCAGCGCCCTGACGCTCAGGCGTCCGGTCTGTCCCGGGCGCACGCGCTGCACATCCCGCTCATCTATATACACCACCGCCTTTTCGGTGGGGCTGACAATCTCAAAAAGCGCTTGCGTGGGTTCGACCCGGGCCCGGACAAACTGGTCCAGATCGCCCTTGCCTACCAATCCGTCGATGGGCGACAGTATTTCGCTGCGGCTGACCTGATCCTGGAACATTGTCACCCCGGCACGGGCGCCCAGGATCTGGCTGTTGAGAACGCGTGCCTTGATCTGATCGCCTTTGCCCAGGGCTTCGTCGCGCTGGGCGGTGACGGCCGCGAGGTTGTTGGACGATTCTGCGAGCTTCAAGTTGATTTCGCTGGCATCCATCGTTGCCAACACCTGCCCTTTGGTGACGACATCGCCGGGTTTCACTTCGACCGACTTGAGGTACCCCGTAAACGGCGGCACGACTGTGCGTGTGGTTTCCGCGCGGATCTCCGCGTTCGCGGTCACGCGGCTGGGCACGGGCACCACGGTTGCGAAGATCAGAACCGCCGCCATGATCGCGCCGATGAGCTTGGCCGCGGTGTGGCGCGGGCCGACGAGAATCACGCCCAATTCCAGGGCTCGATCGCGCGTGACGGCCAGAATACCCCGATCCGCCAACCGACGCGTCCAGAGCGCGGGGCCGATGGTTTCGGCGACCAGCCGCAAGAGGGCCGCGGCACCAGGCGGGAAGGGGTCGCTCGCCGGGCGCTCCAGCAACAACACGCCGACCATGCTGCCCTCGACCCGCAGGGGCAGGCTGAGAAGCGACGAAGGGCCAAACCGGCGGCTGAGTTCTTCGTGGGCGCGCGTGACGCGGCGTTGACTGGGGTCGGCTTCGAGAGCTGCGGGCAGGGGGTGAATGATCTCGATGTCCTGAGCCGCGCACTCTTCCATGGCGCTTTCTATGGGTTCAACACCCGGCGCGGTGCGCACTACGTTGTCGACATCGCTGATCGCGGCGACCCGAACAATGTCGCGATGAAACAGACCGATGGAGACCCGCGTGCAGCCGAATCTCAGCTTCAACTCGTGGCACATGATGGCGCCCATGGAGCCGGCGCTCTGGCCCTGCTGGGAGGCGTCGAGGAGTTCGAGAGTCTGGCGCAGAATGGCCTTCTGCTCTCCTTCGAGCATCGCCTGGCGGCGCCAGAGGAATGCTTCGAAAGCCGCACAACTGGCCGCGAGAATGCGGAGCGCTTCGGGAGCCGCATTCGCTCCGGGGGGCAGCACAATCACGCAGGCGCCTTCGGTGTTCCCCTCGGCAACCAGGGGCGTGGCGAGCAGCCGCACGCGGGCTTCTTCGCCGTACATCGTGCCGGTACGGGGCAATGCGGCGGCATCCGCACGCCCGAGGGTGGGGGGCTGGTCGGCCGCCACCTCGCCCGCGAGACGCTCGATTCGGGCCATCAGCGGGGGAGACAGGAGCGCATGCCCATCGGCCTGAAAGCTGGCGAGCACGCCGGCCTGACGGGCGGTTCCGGCCGTGGCAAAGGCCACGCCGCACACGCCCCCAACCAGGCCGCATTGAGTTTCGAGAAGCTTGGTGAGCAACGCGCGGAGTTCGCGCAGCGCCTCTGGAGGAGATCCAGTGGCGGGTGCGGGCTGGGGCCCGTCAAGCTCGGGTAGCGTGGTCTGGCTGATGGTCATCCGTCTGGCTTTTTCCCGGCGGCGTCGGCCCTATGGGCTGGTTCGGTGGCGTAAGGCACGGTCGCCGCGTGCGCCTGTGGGTGCGGGTCGTGAGCCCCATAGGGCCGTGCGGCATCGCGCGGCCGTGTGAGGCAACGGGGAGTCTATGGCACGTCCCGGGGGTCGTGGCTGACACTCGCAGCGCCCGGTTCGGGCGGCGGTCGGGCCGTGAGTAGCAGAATGTCCGTCGCTGGTGTGCGGGCGGTTCCCTGGTCGCGCCCGGATGCTTGGAAATACGTGGGGCCCTATTTGAGAGAGGGCGAACTGCGCCGATATTCCCCCGGAGTTGTGCCTAACACTGAGCGAAAACACCGGGTGAGGTGAGCCTGATCGGTAAAGCCGGAATCCAAGGCGATCATGGAAAGTGGTCGGCGCGTGGTGGCCAGCAACACCGCCGCCCGCTCGACGCGGAGTGCCAGGGCGTAGCGGCTCACCGACATACCGGTGTGTGCCCGAAACGCGCGGCAAATGTGAGCAGGGTTGCGACCCACGGCAACGGACATCTCTTGCAGCCCGACGCCCGCGCCGCTGGCTGCCGAGAGGTAGTCCACTGCGGTGCGAAGCCACTTTGGTGAGGTTCGGCGGGCATCGACGTGTGGAGTGTGCGCTGTGCCCGCGTTGATGGTGCGGCTGAGCAGTTCCATGATGCGTTCTTCGACGGCGAGGGTGTGAGCGGGGTGTTGCTGGCGGCCCGCGCCCAGAAGCCCCAAGCTGGTGATGGCAAGTGTGTCATCGTCGGAGTACGTGGTGGCGGCCGCGCGGTCGAGGTCGATGCCGGTGGCTCGAGCCCACTCGCGGTCAAAGCCGATGGTGACGCCGTGGACTGGGGCAGAGCCGAAGGAGCTTTCGTGCTCCACCCCGGCAGGGATGAATCCGCCGCCGCTGCGAAGCCGGGTGGATTCAAGGGGTCCGCTGCGTTCATCGACACGGCCGGAAAGCACAATAAAGACGCTGTCACGCGAGTGCGCGTGGCGGCGGTGTAGCGTGCCCGGCGAATACAGATACTCAGTGACGGAATAAATGCCGACGCGATTGGCCAAGGTGTTGGAACACATCACGCCGGGGCCAGAGCCGGGGGTGGCTCCCGCTCTCAGCGCGGGCCGCGAAATGCCTGGGAGTTGCGTTTGCATCAGGGCCATATTCGAGTGATTCCCACTTCGACTACCAGACAAGCTCAATTCACTAGTTCAAGACCTTGAACTCAAAGCCCTCTGGCCCGGCGGTGCAGTCGCCAGTGCGGAACGAGACGGTATCTGCGACATCCACGAACGTCACGGTGGTAGCACGGTACACGCGAACTCCCCGGATTCTTCGGTTACGGAGCTAAGCCAACCTCTCTCGTTCGATGGGGAACGATATCAGGGGTTGTCAGAAATGCCAGATAAAAGGCCTTTAGCCCAACCCCGGTCCCTGACGCCCTATGATGCAGCGAGGCCCTCCCCTACGGACGGGCTGCGGCCAAACTCACGGGGCCGCCGCATCACCCAGGCCTCACACCACCCATTCGCTGGCCGTTAGCGTCCCCTGCACCTGCGTTTGGAATCGCTCATACCCCGCGCGGCCCATCAGGCCGAAGGTCGCCTGCTTGCCCAGTTCCACCGCTGGCTGGTCGTAGGCGTCGATGTTCAGCAGCAGCCCCGCGTAGGCCGTGGCGATCTGCCACAGGGAGATGAACTCGCCAACGTGATGAGCGTCGACCCGCGGCATCCGGATTGTGTAGTTCGGCCGCAGGCTCTCAACGAAGGCGTACTCGGTGGCCCGCTTTTCCGCCAGCAGCAGGGCGGACATGTGCTTGCCTTCGAGGTAGTTCAGCGCATCGACGCCCAGGCCGCTGGGAATGGTGACGTCGTGGGCGAAGTCATCGACCTCGATCATGCCCAGCACCTTGTCGTTGGGGCCTTCGCGGTAGAGCTGCACCTGGCTGTGCTGATCGGTCGTGCCCAAAGCCTTGATGGGCGTGAAGCCGGTGTACACGGTGGCCCCGGTGGAGTCCTTCTGCTTGCCCAGGCTTTCGGCCCACAACTGGCGATACCAGTCGGCCAGCAGGTAGAGCTGATTGCAGTAAGGCATCAGCACGTGGTTCGGCTTGCCGAGGCTGGTGCCAAGCTCCACGAGCAGGAAGGCCAGCATCGCCGCCGGGTTCTGCGACAGGTTCGGCACGGAGCAGCGCGTGTCCATCGCCGCGGCCCCCGCGAGCAGGGCGTCGATGTCGATCCCGCACATCGCGGCGGAGAAAAGACCCACCGGGCTGAGCACGCTGAACCGGCCCCCGACGCCATCGGGCACGGGCAGCGTCGTGAAGTGCTCGCGCTCGCAGATCTGCCGCATGGTGCCTTTGGCCGGGTCCGTCACGGCAACGATGTTCGCGCCGTAGTTGGGCCCGATCGCTTTCTTGAGCAAATCCCGGATCACCATGAACTGGGCGGCCGTCTCCGCGGTCTCCCCGCTCTTGGAGATCACATTGAAAAGAGTCCGGTGCAGGCCCCCTTGCTTTTCGCACAGCTCCAGCACGCTCGAAAAGTAATCCGGGTCCACGTTGTCGATGACGAACATCCGAGGCCCGCGCCGATCGACCGGGGCCATGAGGTTGTACGTCGCGGGGTTGAGGGCGGCCTGCAACGCGATGTTGCCAAGGGCCGAGCCCCCGATGCCCAGAACCACCAGATTGTCGAACTTGCCGTGGGCGGCCTTGACGGCCGCCTTCACGCCCGCGAGGTGCTCTTTCTTCATCGGGTCAAAGGGGAGTTGGCGCCAGCGTTCCCAACCGGTGCCGCGGGTGGAGGCGAGCTTGGCGGTATGCACCTCGATGGCCTTTGCCGCGGCCGAGCCCGGGGCGAAGCGGGCGGGATCAATGCCGTGAGCGGCAACGCGGGTGGAAAGGCAGTTGGCGAAGTCGATGGTGAGCATGGGCGGAGGATAGCGGCGGAAGTAGGCACTCGGCATGAGGCAACAGGCACTAGGGACTGCTGCCTCGTGCCGTGAGCACAGCCGCGAGACGATCCTTCACTCGACCACTTTGCCACTTGACCACTTGACCACTCCCGCTTCCCCGTCCCCAGCCCCAAGCGCTTTCCGGCTACTCTCCCGCATGATCCACCCGTGGCATGACGTGACGCCGGGCATCGAGGGGCAGCCGCTGCCATCGTGCTTTCGCGCGATTATCGAGATTCCAAAGGGCTCGAACAACAAGTACGAGATCGACAAAGCGACCGGGCTCTTGATGCTCGATCGGGTGCTGAGCAGCGCGGTCTACTACCCCGCCAACTACGGGTTCATTCCGCAGACGCTGGCCGAGGACAACGACCCGCTGGACGTGCTGGTGTACTGCACCGAGGAGATCCCGCCTTTGTGCCTGTGCAACGCCCGCGCCGTGGGCATGATGACGATGATCGACCACGGGGCCCCCGACCACAAGATCATCGCCGTGCTGATGCAGGACCCGATTTACAACGAGTTTGAGAAGGCGAGCGACTTCCCCAAGCACATCTTCAAGATGCTGCGGAGGTTCTTTCAGGACTACAAGCAGCTCGAAGGCAAGGGCGTGGAGGTTGACGAGATCATGCCCGCAGAAGCCGCCCACGCCGTGATCGAGGATTGCATGGAGCGCTATTTCAAGGCAAGGCGGACCGGCGCCATGAAAGGGATCTGAGGGGCCGACCGGACTTCAGTCAGCCGGACCGGAGGCACCGCCTGCTAGACTCAAAAGAATGTCCGGAAGATTGTGCTCGAACGCCCCTCGCGTGAAGACCTGGGTCGCCCCCGCATCGCGAGCCTGTTGAAGCAAGTCCTTCGCGACGTGGGGGCCGAAGGCGAGGGTTCGGATCTTGGGCGCTCCCTCCGGACGTGCGGCGATCACGCCCAGCATGGCCAGGGCTTCATCGGGCTTGTCAAGGTCCAGCAGCAACGCCGAAACCGGGCTGTCGGCCAGACGGGCCTCAAGCATCTCCACGGAGCGAACCGGGCGGGCGGGCAGGCCCAAAATGTCCGCTACGCCCTTGATTTTCGAGGCCCACAACAAGTCCGCGGCGAGGTACAGGATCATGTCGGATGGTTGGCCGGGCACCGGGCCCGGGCCGCAGCCTGGGGCCGAATTCTCATTTGGTACAAAATCTCAAAAAACGCCTATGGAAAACGTTTCCGTGCGGGATGTGCCTCGGGGTGGTACGATGCCGCCCCCACGGGATGCGTACGGTGCGTTCTTTGGGAGCTTGACCAGGCCGCCCCCGTGGGGGCCGAAACACAGGAAGCACGACGAATGAGCAGTGCAACGGCTTCGAAGAAAACGCCCAAGACCGCGGCGGCCGCCAAGCCAGCGAAGGCCGGCAAGGGCGCTGGCGGGCGTGGTGGCGAGGGCATCCAGAACAGCCATCCCATCTTCGCGGAACTCGGGTTCTCTCCCGACCCCAACAATCTGTACCGCCAGACGGTGAGCTCGATGCTCCAGGCGGCGGACCTGATGAACCTGCCGCACCACCTGAAGATCATTCTGGCCCAGCCCAAGAATGAGATCATGGTGCACTTCCCCGTCCGCATGGACGACGGGGAGTTCCGCATGTTTAAGGGCTACCGCGTTCAGCACAACAACGCGCTCGGCCCCTACAAGGGCGGCCTTCGTTTTCACCACGACGTCCACCTCGACGATGTCAAGAGCCTTGCCTTCTTGATGACCATGAAGTGCTCGCTGGTGGGCGTTCCGTACGGCGGCGGCAAAGGCGGGATCAAGGTTGACCCCTACAAGCACAGCAAGAGCGAGATGGAGCGGATCGTTCGTCGCTTCACCGCGGCGATCGCCCACCAGATCGGCCCGGATTACGACATCCCCGCGCCGGACGTGGGGTCCAACGCCCAGCACATGGCGTGGATCGCCGACACCTACGCCTTCCTCTCTGAGGTCGGTGGTCGCCACCCCGAGGCCGTCATCACCGGCAAGCCGGTGGAGTTCGGCGGGTCTCTGGGTCGCGAGAAGGCGACGGGCCAGGGCGTCGTCGACACGCTGGCGGAGATGCTTCCCGAAATCGGAATCGATATCAAGGGATGCAAGGTCAGCATCCTCGGCTACGGCAACGTGGGCTCGTGGACCGGGCGAATTCTGCACGATCGCGGCGCCAAGATCATCGCGGTGATGGACCACACCGGCGGCATCATGAACGACCACGGCATCGACGCTCACGCGCTGGCCAACCACACCAGCAAGGTGGGCGGCGTCGCCGGGTTCAAGAACGCCGACCCCATCGACAAGGAAGAGTTCTACTCGACCAAGGTCGACGTCTTCGTCCCCGCCGCGCTTGAGCAGATGATCCAGGAGCCCGAGGCCAAGATGCTCAACTGCAAGGTGCTGGCCGAGGGTGCGAACGCCCCGACCACACCCGCCGGCGAGCGCGTGCTGGAAGGCCGCGGCATCGAAGTGCTGCCCGCCATCCTCTGCAATGCGGGCGGGGTGACGGTGAGCTACTTCGAGTGGGTGCAGAACCGCACCTTCCAGTCGTGGGACCTCGAAAAGGTCGACGATGAGCTCAACAAGCACATGGTTCGGGCGGCCGCCCGCGTGCGCGACGCTCGCAAGAAGTACAAGTGCAACCTGCGTACCGCGGCGTACGTTGGCGCGCTTGAGCGTCTGCGTGCGGCGTACGAGGTTCGCGGCTTGTTCCCGTAAGCGATCAAACAACCGATGCGAGTGTCAGCCCTCGGCGATCGCCGGGGGCATTTTATTTTCGCCAGCCCGTTCGAGCGGCTCGCGAATGGAAGCAGTGTGCTTGCTTGTGACGCTACTTCGGTCCCGGCACCGAAATGTCCGTGCTTGATTCGGTCACGTTCGCCACCGGCCCGCTGGATATCGACTCTGTGGTTGCGAAGTACCAGGTGACCGAACCACCCAGTCGCGAGCCTTCGATGCACGCCCCCTCGTACGTGTTCGGAGTGACGGCGCTGGGCAGCAGGAGTGTGGTCGTGCCCGCCGGCAGCGAGGCGACGCTCAACTTCATGGTGCTGCCATGGTCAAAGACGGTGATCTGCGCATTTCGGATCACAAGGCCCGAGTTGCGGATCGTGAGGGTGGTACCGGCGGCGGAGACCGCGACGCCCCCGAACGCCCCGTACAGAAAGATGCCGCCCCCCATCAGCAGGGCGAGCAACACCACTGGCACAATGACCAACCAGGAACGGACGCGTGAACGCATGGCGCGGGTCTCAGGCACGTTGGGTGTGATTCGGAGTGTGGGTCGAGATCGACTGGAAATGATATCGCGAGCGAGCACGGAAGTGAAAAGGCGCCGGTCACATGACCGGCGCCCGTGAGGAGCCATCGGCGAGACTCAGTGTGTGGGGCCGCGCCGATGGACATCGTGTGATGAGGTCGCGGGGCTTCTGAGGCCCGCAAAGGAGCGTGCGGGGGCGAGTGGCCCGCCATCACGCGTCCCGGGCTCAGCCGCAGATCATGCAGCCGACCCACGTCCCCTGGCCGATGAGCCACGCATCGGGTTTGCCCTCATGCAGGGCGGCGCAGCCCACATCGCAGGCCAGGGCACAGCAACTCTGCCCGACGGAGGGTGAGTTGCTGATGCCGATGACAAAGAACGGAGCCCAAAATCGCCCGCCCAACGGACATGCGGGGCAGCTGCAGCTGGAGCCGAGGCTTCGGGCCGCGCTGGCGCTGTTTTCTGGGACCACCTCGATGCCGCTGGTCGCGCGGATCGCCTCGATGGCGGCGGCGGCTGTCTCATCGGGAATAACGCTGGCCGCGAAGAAGTCGGTGATGGTGCCCGCGCCATCGACAAGGTGCACATGCGAGACGATGAGCCCGACATCGTCCGAGGGCTGCGAGGGAGTCATGAGCGTGCCGCGCGCAATGGACCAGGTGACCGTGCCCACCGCATCGTTCAAGGCGGCGGGCAGGTTGCTCGCGACCAACTGCTCATCGGCGCCGACGAAAGCGCCCACCGCAGCACCCGACGCGGTGGTGAGCGTGCACGAGCTCGAGGTGGCGAACGACGCGAGATACGTCGCGGCCGACCCGCACGCCGGAAGCCCGACAGAAACTCCCGTCGCTTCCGCAGTCTGCACTGTGCTGACCTGGGCAAGGGCAACCAGCGGCAGGGCGGCAACGCAAATCACGGCACGAAGAAGGACCCGGGATGAACGCATGGACACATCTCCTCGAAACACACGGTGCGGGCCGCACGCTCACGCGAGCATGGGCGACACACGGAAAAAGGACGGTCAGCGGGCAATGAAGTTCAGCCGGAGCCGGACAGGTCGCTCGGGGTAGCGCAGGAGGCGCTGGTCGGCAGCATGAGACTCCAGGTCCAAGACAGGCCGCGACGGCGACCGGTGATGTGAATACTGCGGATGGAGGTTGAGTCGAGATTCGCCGGCAGGACATAGTGGCTGGTTCCTGCGGGAATGTTGCCCTGATGAATGAGCACACCTTCGGGCCCTGTGGGTATGCGCATGCGGGCTGCCACGATCGGGCGGCCGGAGTTGTGCAGCACGAGAGTTCCGGATGTGAGGCTGGGGGTCAAACCGGCAATGAAGTGCCGTGCGAACGGGCGAAACAACCTGGTGAGCACCGTGGAAATGAGCCGATGAGCCAGCCCTGCCGGATGTGGAGCCTGCTGCACCGACAAGGCGTGCCCCCTTTCAAGTGCGCACCGAGAGCCGCGGTGCAGGTCTCCCCGACCTGCAACCAGCCCTTCATCCAAGAAGCCAAGTGTGAGTGATCGGACCGGGATACGTGGGAAGTGTTGGTTCTGAAGATTCTAACTGCGACATCGGCAGTTGCCACGGCTCGGCGCGAACCACGCGGGAGTTCTAGCGTCAGAACACAAAACTATGTGTTCCCGGTATGGGGGATCGCACACTTGGATCCACAGAAATGTGCGGTGGATAGAGAAAGGCCCCGAAAGATTTCGGAACGAAAATCCCTCGCGATGTGTTCGAAGCGCCAGGCGAGTCACGCTACGGGCAGGTGCCGCCCGCCACCACGTTCACGAGCGCGTCAATGTCGGCCTGGTCGACGTTGCCGTCGTGATTGAAGTCCGGGTCGATATTGGTGGGGTTGTCGCCACCGGCGACCACGTTGATGAGGTAGTCGGTGTCGCCCTGGTCGACGTTGCCATCCTGGTTGAGGTCCGGGTCGCACATTGGCGCGGCCGACAGCACAAACGCCGCCGGGTTGCCGTGATACGTGCCCCAACCTGCGATCTGCCCGGCGGCGTTGATGGCGGAAGCCGCACGCAGGTCCCAGTCTTGCCCGTTGACGACGACGTTGTTCAGGTCGGTCATCACGCCGTTGTGCCAAAGGAACGCGTGATCGGCGGACATGCCGACGACATCGCCGCTCTCGGTCACGGCGTAGGCAAGGCCGTAGTTGGTTGAGCCCGTGCCGAGCGAGCCAAGGTCGCTACGCGTGACAACCTGTCCGGCAGCGTTGAGCGTGTAGCGGAAGGGGTGCCAGCCACCAGTGACATCCGAGACGCCCACAACGTAGTTTCCCGCGATGCCGAGCGCCTGCGCAGATGTGCCGCCCAGCACGCCCAGGTCGGTGATGACTCCGCCGGACCACGTCACGGCCCGCGGGCGCAGGCCGGTGGCCGTGTAGGAGAATCCGACGATGCGCCCTACCTCAGAGACGGCGATTGCCTGCGCGTTTTGTCCTCCAAGGGTGGGCAAATCGAGCAGCATGCCCGACTGCAGTACGCAGGCATGGCGAGCGTGCCAGCCGGGGCCATAGGTGACGTCGCGCGAGCCGACAATGGTGCCGTCGGCCGCGATGCCCCTCGGGGCGAATGCGCCGATGGTGGTGGTTTGCCCGTTGGCGAAGAGGAGCGCATGCTCGTTGAACTCTCCCAAGCTGTACGAGGACGCGATGGCGCGACCGTCGGGCGTTACGCCGAATACGACGGCCTGTGAATCGCCCGCCGGGGCGTTGATCACACCCGCGCCGATAAAGCCCAGAAACCTATTGTGGGGCTCGGTGATCGTGACGCCCGCGACGTTGCCCGCCCCATCAAGGCCCCACGCCTGGTCGTATTGCCCAATGGTGGTGACACGCGTGATGACGTAGGACTGGGCGAGCGCGCCGGACGCGGCAAGTGCGAGTGCCAGCGCTGAGGAAATGCTTCGCATGTGGTGTCTCCTTAGTTGCTGCGCCGGTGGAAGAAACTCTCGCTGGGTTGCACGGTGTGACACACATCGCAACTGCGGATCGGGCCAGTGAGAGACTGCTGCACCTGGGCTTGCAGGTTGTCGGCCGTGTGCTCGGCGGGGCCGATGGCGTGGGGGCTGCCGTGGCACGCCAGGCAGGTCACGCCGCTGTGTCCCACGGACTCTCGGAACAGCTTGCCGGGCTGCTCAAACTCGAACCCGGGGCGAGAGTGGCACGAGCCGCATCGGGGGACATCGACCCAAGGGACGCGGGTGGGCGCGCCGACCGCCGCCATGTCGCCGTGGCAGGAGATGCACGTCATCCCGCTCACGCTGTGAACGTCGCGAAGGCACTGCGTTCGGTTGCCGGGGTGGCAGGCGTAGCAGGCGTTGTCGATCTGGATCTGCCCGAGGCGGCTGGCGTGCGAGCTGTGCATGGCGATCGAGAAGTACGGGACGCCGGGAGTTCCGGGTGCACCCACCGCGGGGTCGGCGTGGCAGCTCGAGCAGTTCACCGGCATCTGGTTGACCAGCGTGGTGCCGTGCAGGCGGTCGTGAGCCGCGAGCACGCTGTGGCCGACCGACTCGGTGGCGCTGCCGTGGCACAGATTGCAGCCGATCTCCCACGAGACCGGCACCACCGCCTGCGTGCTGGCGAGAACCGAGCCGTTATTGCGGCTACGCACATTGATCGTCGCGAAGGGGTACGGGTCTTCGCGTCCGTCATCGTTGATGGGCGTGAGCGGGATGCCAATCGCCGACCAGTCGCGGTTGGTGGTGGGGCCCATCGTGCCGCTGAGGCCGTGACCCGCCAGACCGATATCCGGAGCGAGATTCACGCCGAAAAGGGCGTTGGCGTGCTTCCAAAAGTTGGTCTTGTCGGCCGAGTGAGTATTGGTGGGCAGCGAGTACTCGACGGTGACATCACCGGTGCTGCTGATGATGTCAGGCTCCGCCCCGCGGCGAATCACCTGCGCGTGCAGCGTGTTGTACGGCGGCAGCACCATGAACTCCGAAAAGTCCTGCTGCATGCAGTGCATGCCCAGGTCGTTTGTTCCCAGGACGACGTACGCGCCGGGGACATTGAGCGGTGCGCGCCGGGCACCGAACAGCGTGGAAGGTGCGAGCAGGGTCGCGCCAGCTGCAACCAGGGTGACAAACCCGCCCAGCAGCGAGAAACGTTTTCGACGAAGTGTGCGCGTGGTGGCCGGTGACATCGTGGGGGTCCTCCTCGAAAAACCCTGGCGAGCACACAGCCGAGGTATTGAAGATATAGATATACACAATCAAAATCGGAATGCAAGGTAGAACGTTAGTACACTTTCAGATTTTGTTGGCGATGCCCCGGCGGAAGCCCTGGTTCGCGGCATGGGGCGTGCATCTTGCCCCAACGATCGGTGGGTTCAGCCAAGGACTATGCGGGATGGCTCGACAGATGCACGGGCCGGCGAAGGGAGTGCGTGGCTGCCTGCCGGGCTCAGTTTATCGAGATGCGAAGGGAAGCACGGGTTTAGAGCGCGGTCTGGTCGAGGTACTTGGCGAAGTACTCGATTGAAGGCGTCTCAAGATTCTCGATCTTCGCGGCGTCGTCCCAGCGGCGCAGGCGCACCGCGTCCTTGTAGTGGGGGTTGGCTTCAAACTGCTGGCACTCGGCCTCGGACATGGGGCCGCCCTGCAGGGCGAGGCTTTGAATTGAAGGCTCGCTGAGAATCGCCAAGTAGCCGGGCTCGCGGGTGCAGAGGTAACGCTTGGCGTCGACGTGCAGCTTCACGGGTTCGGAGACCGACTCGGGGAAGTGCTTGACGAGCCAAACTTGGCCGAGAATCTCATGGCGATCGTCGATGCCCTGGTCTGGCGCGTCGTCGGGCAGGTCGTGGAGCAAGTGGCCGACGTCGTGCAGCAGAGCCGCGGCGATGAGCGAGGCGGGGGCGCCCTCCTGCTCACCCAGCATCGCGGCCTGCAACCCATGCTCGGCCTGAGTGACGGCCTCGTGCCCGTACTGGGAGTTGCCTCGTTCTTTGAAGAGGGCAACGACTTTTTGAGAGATGGGGTGGGTGGGGGTGTGGGTGGTGGGCATAGGAAGTGAACCTAGGCGGATTTCTTCTTCGGGCGT
The DNA here is from genome assembly GCA_041661205.1 of Phycisphaerales bacterium. GTDB lineage: Bacteria > Planctomycetota > Phycisphaerae > Phycisphaerales > UBA1924 > RI-211. The sequence continues at coordinate 12,685 of JBAZUW010000011.1, read as the reverse complement.
GCCTTGCGACGGCTTCTTTGCGCAGTCTTAGTGGAGGCAATGGCGTCGCGGATGGCGGCTTGGACCGCACGCTTGATCGGGATGACTTCGGCGAAGATTTCGCTGGCGGACTTGGCTGGATTCTCTTTCGATCTCGTGGTCTTGATCACGCCCGACTCTCCATTGCGGAGTATGTATTCGGCTTGTGGATGGCCACTGCCTGGGTAGAAGCTCCCCACGCGACCAACTCGGCTGGCTGGCTGGAGTTATCGTAGATCTGCCACTGGTGGGCCAGCGGCCGATAGAGCGTGAAAAAGTTGGAAAGGGAACGCTGGTAGCGCCGGCGAACGACGTCGTCGGGCACGTGATGGCCGCCTTTGCGGACACGTTGCTTGATGCGGGCCAAACAGATTCCCGGGCTGCCTACCCAGACGTACAGGATGTGGATCTTCCAGCCTTCGGCGGCGAGGCCTTGCAGCCACGGGGCGAACGTGCGGCTGGCGAGCGTGGACTCGAACGCGAACGGGGCGTTTGCAGCCGCGAGTTCGCGAAGGCGGGCAAGCATCACCCGTCCGGCCTGCATGGCGGCGGCCTCTGGGCGAAAGCCAGACAGCCCTGAGGCGATGACGTCGGCGTTGACGAAGTCTTCAATGTTCAAAGTGCGATGAAGGACGTGCGGGGCGACGGTGGACTTGCCCGCGCCGTTGGGACCGCCGATGACGAAAATGTTGCGATCAAGCATGGATCAGCACTCGCAGGCGATAGGGATGGATCGAAAAAGAGACTACGCATAACGTAGTGCATGGGATTGTTTGATCGCCTATTTTCGAAGCGTTCCACCCCAACTTCTGCTGAGCCCAAAGCAGTCTCACTGCCATCTATTCCGCCATCTCCGGCCGCCGCGAGTGGTGACCGTGTGCCGCTGAGTGAACTCGCGGAGTTCTCGGGATTCCTAGCGGCCCATGCGGTGTGGAGCGTGAGCAGCGGGGAGACCCTTATTCCGATGGCGGGTATTCAACAACTGAACGGCGAGAGATCGTTGGTGAGGTTCATGGCCGAACGGTTTGAGGAGGGCGTCGAGAAAGGCCGGGCTTGGCTCGCCGAAAACGGGCGGACCGCCGCGAGGCAGGTACTCGTCTTCGACGGGTTCATTCGGCTTGGCGACGAGAAGGTGGATGCGATCATCTTGGAAGGCGTGGATCACGCCCACGCCGGCAAGAAAATGACGTGGATGGTGCCTTACCGGCCGGCGAAATCTCCCTCCGAGTTTGCAGTCCACCGTCCCAAGGTGTCGCTCGATGCCGAGACAACAGACCAGGCTGCGAATGCACTGCACGACGTGTTCTGGGAGGGTGTCGACGCTCACACAGAGGGCGCGGCCATATGGAAGGCGCGCCTTGACCAAAGTCGCTGATTCAATCAGGCGACCAGCGCCCGTTATCCCCCCGCGCTCCCCTCGCCTCCCGGCAGGGTCATGCTCCAGGGGTTCAGGTACTCATCGATCGCCTCTTTGGTGATCTTCTTGCCCGCGTTGTCGGGGGTGCCCACCAGCGTCTCCACGGCCAACTGGCGCACGGTTTTGCCCTGCTTGAAGGCCTCTTTGGCGAGGGCGGCGGATTTGTCGTAGCCGATCACCGGCACCAGGCTGGTACACATCGCCAGCGAGCCCTCGATGAGGCTCTTGCAGCGCTGTTCGTCGGGCTTGAGGTCGGCCAGCAGGTTCTGATCGAACATGCGGCAGCCCCGCGCCAGCAGGTGAACGCTCTCCAGAAGGTTGTGGGCCATCATGGGCATGGCGACGTTGAGGTCCAGCAACGAGCCGACGCCTCCGAAGCCGCCATAGGTGATGGCCGCGTCGTTGCCGACGACCTGGCAGGCGACCATGATGAGGCTCTCGCAGATGACGGGGTTGACCTTGCCGGGCATGATGCTGCTGCCGGGCTGGACGGCGGGGATGATGAGTTCGCCGATGCCGCAGCGCGGGCCCGAGCCCAGCCAGCGGATGTCGTTGGCGATCTTGCTGAGGCTCACGGCGATGGTTTTGAGTTGGCCGCTTGTTTCGACATAGGCATCCTTCGCGTGCTGGGCCTCGAAGTGATTGGCGGCTTCGCGGAAGTGAACGCCGGTGCGGCGGGTGAGCTCGGCCGACACCAGGGTGCCGAACTGTTCGTGGGCGTTGATGCCGGTGCCCACGGCGGTGCCGCCGATGGCCAGTTCGCTCAGGGTGTGCAGGGCCCGGTGCAGGCGCTCCTCTCCGTGGTGGAGCTGGCTGGCGTAGCCGCTGAACTCTTGACCCAGGCGAATCGGCGTGGCGTCGGCGAGGTGGGTTCGCCCGATTTTGACCACCTTGTCCCACGCCTCGGCCTGGTCTTCCAGTCGCTGCGCCATGGCGCGGAGAGAGGGGAGGAGCTCGTGCTCGATGGCCAGGGCGGCGGCCAAGTGCATGGCGGTGGGGAAGGTGTCGTTGCTGCTCTGGCCCATGTTCACGTGGTCGTTGGGGTGTACGCCCCCGGCCTTGAGGTAGTCGGAGTTCTTGCTGCTGCCGATGGGTGCGTGACGCCGGATGCAGATGAGGTTGGCGATGACCTCATTGACGTTCATGTTGGTCGAGGTGCCCGAGCCGGTCTGGTAGATGTCGATGGGGAAGTGGCGAGCCAAGCCCCCGAGTGCGGGCAGGCCGTCGTGAATCTCCTGGCAGGCTTCGACGATGGCCTGGGCGCGGGGTTTGTCGAGGCGCCCGAGCTTGAGGTTGACGGTGGCGCAGGCGGATTTGAGGATGGCGTAGGCCTTAATGACCCCCTCGGGCACGGGGCGGCCCGAGACTGGGAAGTTGAGCACGGCCCGCTGGGTGCTCGCGCCGTAGAGCACGTCGGCGGGCACGTGCATTTCGCCCATCGTGTCTTTTTCGATGCGGGTGTCGGTTATTGAGGGTGTGCCGTTGTTTGGGGCGGGTTTGGAAGTCTTTGCGGCTGCCACGGCTTTCGCAGGCGATTTTGACGGCGCTGAAGCGAGCGGGCGGGTGGGCTTGGACTTGGCTGCGGCTTTAGAGGGCTTGGGCATGGTTCAAGTGTACGAACTGAAAATCTCTCCGTCAGCTTGATCCGGGTGCAACCAGGTCCGTCGTCAGCCGGTAAGACCTCAACAAGCCATCGAGGCCGCCCGAGCGGGCGTGTGCACAGTGTGGCGAGTGGCATCAGTCGGAGTGAGTTGATGGCGCGAATCGCAAGAGCCAGGGCGGTGTGTGTTGCTGTCGCGATCAGCGTTGCCGCCCTCGGCACATCCGGCGGAGCGATGGCGCAAGTGCTCAGCCCTCACCCCGCGGCCGGAAATGATCCGGCGCCGACGCCGTCGATGACCGGCCTGTTCCGCGTGGAAAAGGAAAACACTTGGGATGTGACCCTCGCGCTGAAGGCCGCGTTGTTCTCCCCGCGCACCCCGGACGACACTTCCGACCCGAACTCGCCGGTGCTGGGGGCGACATTTGCGATGCCATGGGTCTGCGACGGGGCGACTCAGCGCTCGCAGGCAGACTCTGTCAGCCTGCGTGGTTGGCTCGGGGGGATGCCGATGCCCGCAGCGCAGAGGTGGCTGGCGACGAACCCGGGGATGCAGAAGCTGCGCGCGTTGGTCGTGAGCGCCCCCGAGAGATCCCAGTTCAGCTTTGAAAGCATGCCTCAAAACGCCAGTGACCTGATGTATCTGCAGCGCCCGGCGTATGCGGGCAAGAGGGAGGGCTTGTATGTCCAGCTCGAGATGAGGTACGTGGCGACCTGCCGCAAGGCGATATTGGACGAAGACGCAGCGTTCGAGATCGGCTGGCCAGCCGCGTGGCCTCCCGAGGCGCAGGGGACCTTCGACAAGCAGATGTTTCTGGACCTGGCGGTCGACCCGTGGTCGGGACAGGTGTACGAGTTCAACGGCGCGCCGGTCGCGGGGGTAGCCAAGGAGTTACTCGCGTGGGGTGGGCTGCGGGATGCCAAGGACATTCCGCCCGCGGCCCTTGCGAAAGGACTTGCACGGCAGGTGCTGCCCGCGATCAAGCCCTTCGACGATGGTCTGCTGCCGATCTGCGACGAGTTTGGCAGGAACATCCGAAAGGTGGATGCGACCGGTCTGGGAGCCGGTCTGCCCGCCATGCAGAAGGTATTCATGGGCGTTGATGTGCGCGATGTCATCAGCGTGCTTCGAGATGGTTACGCCAATCAGGCCGAACGCGCGATGGCGCTCGCGGCGATCTATCGCAAAGTGGGCCTGCCGGCACGAGTCATGATCGGATACGAAGCGGCAGCCGATGATGAAAAAGAAGTCCTCCAAAGGCGGTTGGCGGATGTCCCCCGCGACGAACTGAAGAACGGCCCGAATGGTCTCATGGACCGCGTGGCGGAAGCGGACAAGCGAACGGCCGAAGAAGCGAATAGCCCGCAAAAGAAGCAGATGAAGGTGTGGTTCCGGGCGCCGCCAATCAAGTGGGGGGAAGTGAAGAAAAAGGTTCCACAGGTTGAAGGGCCGCCCAAAGGCACCAAGTGGGCAAGGACGACAAGCACCAGAACTGTCCAACTTCGGCCCCCCACGCGAGAGAGCGGGGGAGGAAGCCGGCAAGTCGCAGCGCCGCCGCGAAAGATCCCGAGCGGCCCGCAGGTGCCACGCCCGCCGGCCACGACGGCGCCGGGAAACGGCCAGCCTGGTTCCCGGCCTCGGGCGCCGCAGCCGCAGCCACTCCCGACGCCAAAGCCGGATGGAGCCCTGCCGAACATCGACCTGATGGAGTTCGAAAGCAGAGCCGCGAAGTCCAAACGCATGCGATTCTGGGTGGAGTTTGCGCTCTTTGACAAGGAACGCGGATTGGCGTGGGTTCCGGTAGATCCCGGCGTCGGCGGATTTGATTGGCACTTTGGCTGGGTGGAGGGCTCGGAACGGATTGTCGTGCTAGGGACGAACTTCTGGCCCCAGGGGACAGAGTTGGTGGATCGCCTGGGCGACCCGATGCGATCCCTGGAGTGCCTCAAGCGGGACTGGGCTGACGTGAGCGGCGATGTGCCGCCGTATTGGACGGATGGCCTGCCGGCAGCGCTCTGGGGCTTCTGGAGCGAGCCTGGGCAGGCGCACGCGCACTGGCAGGAACTTGGATTTGATGCGTGCCGTACGAGTGTGAGGGGTGGGCCGTGAGCGAGCGTGCGGGCGTTGAAGTTGTACGAGAGAGCGGGTGCGAAGGAGCTCGAAGGATGCTACAGCGACGGATCGGCGGTCGAGTCGTCTCGGCGGCGATGTGTGTGGCGGGCATTGCGTGGTCTGCCGGTGCCCAGACGATTTCACCTCTGGCAGAAGACAAAGACCCGCTGCCTCCTACCCGCCCGTGGACTGAGTTGCTGCGGGTAAAGAGCGAGAAGACCTGGGACGCAAAGTTGACGGTGAAGATGGCCTTCCCTCAGCTCCGGGGTGAAGCGGAACCGGACGAGCGCCTTCAGAATGCGCCACTCCCAATGGTGGCTGGTGTCACGTTCGTACTCCCTTGGGTTGGGCTAGGTGCGACGCAGCTCGCTGACGTCACGTCGGTCAGGATGCGCGGCTGGATGGGATTGTGGGAAGTTCCCGGCCCCGCAGCATGGCTTAAGAGTGTGCCCGGAACTGAACTGCTTCAAGGGCTCAAGGTGTCGAGCCCGGATGGGCAGCCGCTTGATTTTGCGCCCGCCGACGGGAGGGCGAACCTAGAGGTGCACTTCGCACCCGGAGGCGGGTCGCGAGAGGCGCTCAAAGCGCAGTTCGAGATTTCGTTTCGCACCAACTCCCGCAAGGTTGAGCTGGATGAGCGAGTGGCCGCAGGCGTGGCTTGGCCTGCCTCGTGGCCCCATGAGGCCAGGGGTGCACTGGAACGTCAGCCGTTTTTGGATTTCTACTTCGACGCTGTTACGGGTATGGCGACCGACTTGGATGCGGACGAACTGAAGGCCTTCGCAATGGCGATTTTGAAGTCGGGGGGCAGCGACGATCCCAGGGCGGTGCCGCCGATGCTGCTGGCCCAGGGTGTGGCGGCGTCGGTGATCCCGGGGCTCAAACCGACCGGAGATGCGGTGCTGTACGCCACGTGGGACTACAGATCTCCCGGTATTATGATGCGAGTAATCGATCCCTCGCCCGGCGGCACCGTGCCCGCGATCCAGAATGTGATCGCAGGGTTTAAGGTGCGCGACGCACTCACGATCATGGAGAGCGGCGAGGCGAATGACGCGGAGAGGGCCATCGCGTTGGCCGCGGTGTACCGGCAGCTTGGGCTTCCTGCGCGGGTCATGATCGGCTTCGAGGCGGATCGGGATGATGACGAGTTGATCGCCCGACGACTGGGAAACGGAGATCTTGAAGGCCTCAAGCCCACGTCCCAGGAAGTAAGACAACGATTGAATGAAGCAGAGCAGAAGGCGGTAGAAGCGGACGCGATCAAGAAAAAGAAGCAGAAGAAAGAACGATCGCAGCCGCTGATGTGGCCCCATTTGCCACCATTCCGGTTTGTCGAGGTCCACCGGGCGCTCAACGGAGCGCCACGGACCAAACGTTCGGGTTACCCGGCGAAAAGTGCTGGTGGGGCGCGGCGTTACCCCGGTTGGAAGCTGGTGCAACAGCAAAGAGGGATTACGCCCCAGGACCAGAAAACGGTCGCCGAAGAGTTCCGACGCAACTCAAGCAAACTCAAGCGAGCCAGATACTGGGTGGAGTTTGCGGCGTACGACGCGGAGAAGGGCTTGGCGTGGGTGCCCGTGGACCCCGGCAACGGTGCCGACGACTGGACCTTTGGCAGCGTGCGCGGCAGTGAACGCATCGTGGCTGTTGCGACCGGCTTCTGGCCTACGGGCGTTGAGCGGGTGTATCGCTATCGCAGTTGGGAGAACCCCACGCGTCCAGACCTCTTCGCGAAGGACGAGGCGAATAAGCTCATGTTTTCGAGCATGGAAATTCGTGGGCTAATGCAAAGCGCCACCAAGACGCCGTTCCTTATGGCCGCAGGGTTGTGGGGTATGTTCACCTCGCCGGAAGTTGGCCAGGCGAGCTGGCAGGAAGTTGGGTTTGAGGCGACGCGGGCCACCGCTCGGTCCTCGGATTCGCTTCCGACGCCAACCCGTGAGGGGCAGGAGCGTTCAGGGGAGTGAAGCGACGTCTTGCCACGAGTGCCGGGCCGGGTGTCACAATTCAGATTGATTGGGGCCCCCGGGTAGAAATCGCGTAAACGCAATGCGAGGTTGTGATGTCAAAGGTTGCAGAAGTTCGTTGCATTCTCTTCGCCGCGCTCGCAGCGCTGGCCGCCACCCCCGTCGCCCGCGGGCAGATTCTATCCCCTCTTCCGGAGGCGGTGGACTTTCGCAAGCCCACCCGCGAGTGGCCCGGCATGCTCCGCGTCAGGAGCGAGAAGGTCTGGCAGGCGACGGTCAGCCTGAAGGCCGCCCTGTACGCGCCGCGGAAGGATGACTGCAGGGCTGACCCCGCGGCCATTGTTAACGGTGCCACCTTTGTGCTGCCCTGGGTACCGACCAGTGCCACGCAGGAGTCCAACCAAACTTCGGTCGATCTGCGTGGCTGGATCGGTGCCTCGCCCATGCCCGGGCGGCAACTGTGGATCATGTCGCCCGATGGGATGCAGCGATTGAGGGGACTGACAGTGCAGGCTCCGGGGACCAGTCAGTTTGATTTCCAGCAAACACGCAAGGACTCGGCTGATCTGCTGCTTCTGGACCCGCCGAATGCGGCGGAAAAGAACGAAGGGCTGTACGCCCAGCTTGAACTCAAGTTTCTGGCCACGTCCCGCGACGTCGAACTCAACGAAGAACTTGCCAACAGTGCGACCTGGCCCAGCGTGTGGCCCCCGGAGGCCCAGAGCACCTTTCAAAAGCAGATTTTTCTTGATCTCGCCGTTGACCCCTGGTCGCGGCAGCTGCATGACATCGATCAGAAGGTGATGGCCTCCGTCGCTCGCGAAGTGCTGGAGTGGGGGGGCGAGACCGATCCCAAGCACCTCAAGCCCGCCGTGCTCGCGAAAGGCGTCGCTGCCGCGGTGCTGCCCGGCCTCTTCCCAAGCGGCGACGGCATGGTGCCCATGACCGACTTCAACGGGCGGAACCTGCGAACCACGGATTCGACGGGCACCAGCGCGGGCCTGCCGGTGATCTACAACACCACGCTGGGGGTGGACGTGCGGGATGTGGTGAGCGTGCTGCGCGACCGATACACCAATCCGGCGGAGCGGGCGCTGGTGCTGGCCGCGATCTATCGAAAGCTCGGCCTGCCGGCGCGGGTGATGGTGGGGTTTGAGGCGGAGCGCGATAACGACTCTCAGGTGGTCCGTCGACTGGGGCAGATTCGCGAAAAGAAAATCCCGGACAACCTCGATGAGGTGAAGAAGAAGCTCGCCGAGTCGGACGCCGAGCGGGCGAAGAAGTTCAAACCCTTGAAGCAGGTGAACTCCCCCATGTGGCCGGACCTGCCCCCGATGCAATGGGTGAAGTTCAAGACCACGATGCCGCCGGTGCCGATGCACTCGTCGGGTGGAGGTGGTGGCGGCGGTGGTGGTGCGATGACCTCGATGCCGCCGGTACCTCAACAAAGAAATCCAAAGGACTTGTTCAAAGAACTTTCCAAGCCCGCCGAGGTCTCGTCGAAGCCTCTCTTCATCCTGCCTTCCGAGCTCGCTGCCTACTCCAACCGCAAGCGCATGCGGTTCTGGGTGGAGTTTGCCCTGTACGACCCCGAGCGGGGGCTCGCATGGGTTCCCGTCGATCCGGGTTCCGGTGGGAACGATTGGCACTTTGGATCTCTTGACGGTGCAGAACGCATCGTGGTGCTCGGCACCGGCTTCTGGCCGGCCGGGCTCGAAATGGTGGACCGGCTGGGCGATCCGGCCCGGACCCTGCGGCATCTCAAACGCGACTGGAGTGGCTACTCGGGCAATGTGTACGACCGCCCGGACGGCTTGCCGGCCGCGTTCTGGGGGTTCTTCACCCAGCCCTCGCAGGCCCGCGTCTTCTGGCAGGAGTTTGGCTTCGACGCTACGCGGGCCAGTACCCGCTCCTCGCCTTAAAGTGTTCGGTGATGGGTTGGAAAGGCAGGGAACCAACCGGTGCGGCCCGCGTCCGTATAGTGATGGGTTCGGAGTTTCTGAGCCCGTGAACTGTGCCGGAGGTGACCTGTGCGCACGCGTCTTTCTGTCGTTGTGATGGCATTGATGGTGGCGGCGGGCAGCGCCTCGGCCCAACTTGGCAAGCACGAAAAGAAGAAGCCCGCGGCTCCTCCGCCAGCCGGGAGCACCCCCATGGTGCCCGCGGCACCGGTGGCCGCCCCACCGGCGGACCTCACCCAAGGGCCGTACGTCGTCAAGGAGCGAGGGCGCGACGTGGTGCTGCGGGTGCGCCTGGTGGTGAACTCCGACTCGCCCAACGATAAGACTTACTTCACCGACCCCTTCACCAAGAAGACGGTCGAGCTGCCCAAGATCACCCCTTTCAAGTTCACCTCTCTCTCGGTGCTTTGGCCCGCCATTCCCAGCACCGCCAGCAGCGACCAATCCCCCGGTTCGCTGACCGGAAGGCTCAGCCTGAACGATGCGGTGATCAGCGACAAGCCGACTCTCATCGATGGCTACCCCGGGGGGGTGCAGTTCGCGAGGTTTGACACCGGCAACCAGCCGCAGGAAACCACGTGCCGCCAGGTCGAACTGATCGTGGAAGAACCGATGCGGGTGTATCGCACCCGTTTCGACGAGCAAGCGGCGTTGCTCGTGCCCTGGCCGACGGGCCCTTGGCCGGCGGAGGCGGCGTCGATCATGAAGCCTCAGTTGTTCCTTGAAGCCGGGTTGGACGCCTCGGGCGCGGTTCGCCCCTACGAGGACAAGACGATCACCGCGGCGATGGACACCTGGTTCAAAGAGGCGAAACTCTCGGATCCTCATGGTGTGACTCCCGTCGCGCTGGCCAAGATCTTGACCGCAAAGGTGTGGGGCGCGATTCAGGTCAGCGGCGAAGGGCGGGCCTCCAAGGATCGCACGGGGGAGTTTGCCGGGCTCATGCTGAACCCCCCGAGTGTGGCACTGGAAAACGGCCGCGCGAACGAGCATGAGGTCGCGGCCTTGCTCGCCACCATCCTCCGCAAAGCGGGCCTGCCCGCGCGGGTTGTGATCGGCTGGGAGGGAGGAACCGGCGACGCCAAGTTCCTGCAGAAATCGTCGACCAAGAACCAGGTTCGTTCGTGGGTGGAGTTCTGCCTGTACGACGAAGCGAAAAACACCATCAACTGGGTGCCTGTGGACCCCGCCCGTCTGCGGCGGATGGGAAGCCGCCCCTTCGCCCTCGAGCGAAAGTGGAACTTCTTCGGCGATCACGACGAACTCGACGGCGTACTGCCCTTCGCGTTTCAGTTCACCCCGCCGACGGACGTGGCGAGCTACGGCTACCCGGCCTTCTGGGGCTGGTTTGCCACGCCCCAGCCGCCGCGCGAGGCGGAACAGGCTCTGACGTTTGACGCCGCCACCGCGTCAGCCTCCGGCGATGATCTGCGGTCGGACAAGAACAAGAAGAACAAGGCGCCACCGGAAGTAAAGCGGGGGAACTGACTCCAATCCTTACGGCAGAAACGTGTAGTCGTCGGTGGTGTTGACGATGCCGATGGGTACCCGCACGCGTGCGCGGGCGTGCAAGTCTACGAATAAGAGCCCGGCTTCCACCTGTCCGGGCTTGAACCACGCCATGCCGCGATCACCGTCCTCCTGGTAGTTGTAGATTGGCTGGGAGCCGATGAGCCAGGTCTTGGCGGTGCTGGAGACGTAGGGCATCCGGCCGCCCCCGAGGGGGACGAGGGTGGCGTCGTTCTCGCCGCTGAGCGAGTGATCGTTGAGCGTGAACGAGCTCCCGACGAAGGTGTACATCGAGGTGGTGGAGGTGAAGCCGGGGATGGGCACGCCGGTGGACGCTGACCCTCGGTCCACAGGAGAGGAAAAAGGGACAAGCTCGGTGTTCCCATCTTCGGAGTCGGAGGGCACGGGCTGGTCGATGACGTATCGATTGAGAGGGCGGCGTTCGGGGCCGATGGAATCAATGCCGTAGAAGGGCAGAACGCCCTTTTTTCCCCCAAAGAGCGTGCCGATGACCGCTTCGCCCCCACCCGGGAGCGGGCCCAGCGCCTGCGGCAGGGTGTCGCGAAAATCGCTTATGTACCCGGCGACGCCGACGCCAAGTTGCTGCAGACGCGTCGCCTCGACCGTGGCCTTGGCGGTGAGCCGAGCCTGACCCAGCGCCGGAACCAGCAGCCCGATGAGAATCGCGATAATCGCGATTACGACCAAAAGCTCGATGAGGGTGAACGCGCGGGGCACTCGGTTTCAAGCGTAGCGCGTCGGGCACGACGCGTTCGTCTAGCTCGCCGCGGTTTCGTCCGCGTTGAAGTGGAAGTTCTGGATCGGCACCAGCGCCTCCAGCACGTCGTGTAGCACCTGGGCGGGGGAGTTCATCGCATCGATGTTGCGGATCAGTTCCGGGTCGTAAAACTCCAACACCGGTTTGGTCTCGGCCTGGTACACCTCGAAGCGGCGGCGGATCACGTCGTCCTTCGCGTCGTCGATCCGGCTGGACTTGATGGCGCGCTTCTTCATGCGTTCGAAGAGCGCCTCCTTGTCGTTGCACACCAGGTTGATCACGCACAGGACATCGATGTAGCGATAGAGCAAGTTGGCCTGATTGCGGTTGCGAGGCATGCCGTCGAGCACCAGGATGTCCTGAGTCTCCTTGAAGAGTCCCAGAATGGTGTTCGCGTAGATGTTCGTCGCCCAGATCTTGATCGTCACGTCGTCGGGCACCAGCTCGCCCCGCGACGAATACTGATAGAAGAGTCGGCCCACCTCAGAGTTGCCGTCGAGATTGCGGAAAATGTCCCCTGTGGAGCTGTGAAAAAACCCCGGAATGTTGGCGATGATGTTTCCCTGTGTCCCCTTGCCGACGCCGGGGGGGCCAAAGAGCAGAACAGTCTGGTAGCGATCGGACATGGAAAGCTCCCGGGGAAAACCAGATCAAGCCTTGCGGACCCCTCGGCCCGACTTCGCGGAGGATCATGATGCCTTGGCGCTCTCGCGCGACGCGGGCGCTACCTGCTCGCCTGAAATTGGGTTCGTGAAGTGCGTCTCCTGTGTCGGCACCACGCACGCCAGAATGCGCTCCAGAATTCTCCCCGGCGAACCGGTGGCGTCAACGTCCCGGATGATGTGCTTGGGATAGCACTCGAGCACCGGGAACGTCTCCTTCTCGTAGACGCTCCAGCGCCGCCGGATGACGGATTCCTTCGCGTCGTCGACCCGGTTTTCCTTGAGGGCCCGCCGGCGCAGCCGCTTGATCATCTGCTCCTTATCGCGGCACACCAGGTGAATGATCTGAAGCACATCGATGTACTTTTTCAGGAACTTCGCCTGCGCCACGTTGCGTGGAATTCCGTCCAGAATCAAGATATCCGACAGCGGCTTGTACACACCCAGCACCGTCCGGGCGTGCATGTTTTGATGCCACATTTTGACGGTCAGTACGTCAGGCACCAGACGGCCTTTGCTCGAATACTGGAGAAACGTTCGGCCAAGCGGAGAGTTGGCGTCCAGAGTGCGGAAGACCTCGCCGCAGGAGAGGTGATAAAACCCGGGAATCTGCCCCAGAATCTTGCCCTGGGTGCCTTTGCCGGCGCCGGGGGCGCC
>JBAZUW010000010.1:0-31841 GCA_041661205.1 Phycisphaerales bacterium | reverse complement strand
AGCAGGGGGGCACGGCGCAGTCGCTGTTCAAACCCCTGAAGCTGTGGCCGCAGGCGGCGGGGCCGATCGAGGCGGCGGCGCGGCGCCGGACGCCTGACCGGGCGCTGCAGCTTTTTCGGGCGGCGGTGGAGGCGGACATTCGCTCCAAAAGCGGCCTGGGAGAGCAGGATCGGGCGTTGGAGATGCTGGTGGTGCAACTGACGACGCCGGACGCACAGAAACCCAAGAAAGATGGGCCAGTTCGCCGATAGGGCTGAGTGTGGCGTGGAACGCCGCGATGAGCGCAGGAGGCGAATGAGCTACTGGAACGCACAAACTTGCGGTCGCGTGGTCGTGCTGGGGGCGATCGGGCTCGTGACGCTGGGGGGCTGCGAGTCGGGCTCGCCGGTGCGCGAGGTCAGCAAGGTGCCCAACACCGGGCTGAGTTCGCTCGGCGCTGAAAGCAAATCCAACGACCTGCGGCTGATTTCAACGATCGACCCGGATGGCCCGCTGAGTGACGCAACCAAGGCGCAGCTGGCGTCGCAGGCGGCGCTCGACCTGCAAGGGGTGCTCGACAAGCTACGCAACACGGAAAGGCCGGAAGCCCCGGCGGAAACTTCTCCGGGAAGCCTGCAGCCGCCGAACGCGGGGAAGGCGGCAACGCCAAGCGGTATCAGCACCGGGCTGGGGGCGTTAGGCGGTGCTTCGCTGCCGGCGGCCCCCCCCAAGCCGGCTGACCCAGTTGCGCCGCCCCCAACGCTGCCGGCGCCGGACCCCAAGGCGTTGGAAGCGGCCAACCAGGCGTGGAGCGGCGAGGCGCCGAAAGCCGCGGACCCGCTGCTGGAGCTGGCCACCAACATGGCGGGGCTGCTGAAGACTCCGAACCCGGATGGCTCGGCGCGGATCGCCGACGGCGTGGCGCTGGCGGCCATCGAGGCGATGCATCCCGGCTCAATCGCGGAGCTGGACTCGGCATCGTCGGTGCTCGGGCAGCGACTCGCGGGGGACGACCGGGCGGCGCTGCTCGCGGCTCGCCAGCGGGTGCTTGCCAAGCCGGACCAGGCCAACCAGCAGCTCATCGCGGCCCTCACCAAGATCGCGCCGGCCGCCGGACTGAAGATCTCCCGGGCCGCGCTGTGCACCCGCGTGCAGGGGTTTGGGCGCTACGACGCGATCAGCAACAGCACGTTTGTGGCGGGGCAACCGATCCGGTTGATCGTGTACACCGAGCTGGATCACTTTGCCAGCCGCCCGGCGAAAGACGGCGACCCGGCGCAGGCGAGCGTGCCCCTGGGCGATCAGCAGTCGGTGGAGCTGAGCCAGACGCTCACACTGTACCACGACCCCAGCGGGCTGCAGGCCTGGCACCGGCCGGCGCAGCGGGTGGTGGAGACCAGCCAGCGTTCGCGGCGGGATTTTTACCTGATTCACCAGATCGAGCTGCCCGCGACGCTGAGCGTGGGGCGGTATTCGCTGAAGGTGACTGTGACCGACCAGACGACGGGCGCGGTGGACGAGGTGAACCTGCCGATCAGCATCACGGGTGATGCGAGCGCGGTGCCGCGGTAGGGTGGGAAGTGGCAAAGTGGTTGAGTGGCGAAGTGGCGAAGTGATTTGGCGCGCCGCGCGGACTAGGTCCGGTTCATATTTTTGCCGCTCTGCCACTCTGCCACTTCATCTGTGACATTCCAGTGACGAACTGAACTCCTTCTCGCGGGTATCACTCTGCGTGGGCTGTGATATCTGTTGCACTTTGCTCGAGGAGGCTTTATGAATGCTCGTTCGCTTCAACTTTGTGCTGTGTTGTGTTCGACCGCGCTGACCGGGTTTGCGCTTGCCGCGGGAGGGGCGGCGGATGGCGGCGGGATCAAGGGCAGAATCGAGAGTGTCACGGTGTACCGTGGTCAGGCGCTGGTGACGCGCGTGGTGGAGGTGCCACAGGCGAAGGACGCGGGCAGCGTGCGGGAGTTGATCGTGACCGACCTGCCGCCGCAGATCCGGCCCGAGAGCCTGCACGCGGAGGGGGGCCCGGGAACGTTTGTGCGTTCGGTGAGCTTCCGGGCTCGGCCGGTGGGTCAGGACACCCGCGAAGAGGTGCGGGCGCTGGACGCGAAGATTGACGACCTGACCACCAAACTCGGCGCCAACAAGCGGCACATGGATGTCGTGGGGGATGATCGCAACTACCTTCAGAGCTTGCAGGGGTTTGTTGCGCCCACCTCGGCCACCGAGCTGACCAAGGGCGTGCTGAACGCGGAGACGATCGAGAAGCTGAGCGCGTTCATCGGCACGAGCCGCGCGGGGCTGGTGGAGCGGGAGCTGACCCTGCAGGCGGAGGCGAAGAGCCTGAGCACGGCCCTGGAACAAGCGCAGCGGGAGCGCCAGCAGCTGACGGCCGGGGCCTCCAAGACCGTCTTTGAGGCGGTGGTGTTGCTCACCGGTGATGAAAAGCCCGGCGAGCCGCTGCGCCTGCGCTACCTGGTTGACAACGCGACATGGGAACCCTCGTACACGATGCGGGCGGATACCTCGGGCAAGCACGACGCCATGAACCTGCAGTACTTTGCGTCGATCCGGCAAATGTCGGGCGAAGACTGGTCGAACGTGTCGATGGTGCTCTCGACCGCGACGCCCTCGCTGGTGGCGGCGCCGCCGATCCTGACGTCGCTGCCCATCACGCTCGCCGCGGCTCCGGCGCAGACCTTCGCGTCATACGACGACGCGCGGCGCGAGCTCTCCAAGCAGCAGCGCGAGAATGAGCAGAGTCGGGCGATGAGTCCCGCCTCGCTCAGCGTCGGGGGCAGGCTTCAGGCCGACGCCGAAGCCGGCGAGAGGGACTTTGCCGACAAGAAGCTCAACAAGGTGGCCAGCGAGATTCAGGTTCTGGACATTCTGGCCGCGGGCCGGGTGGACCGAGGTCGCAAGCCCGCGGCGGTCGTCAGCGACGAGGGACTGAGCGTGACGTACCAGGTAGAGGGCAAGGCGAGCCTGCCCAGCCGCAGCGATCAACAGATGGTGCAGATTTCCAGCTCGCAGATCCCCGCGGTGTTCACAAAGATCGCGATGCCGGTGCTGACGCAGTATGTGTACGACCAGGCGACGGGCGTGAACACCAGCGGCATGGTGTACCTGGCCGGGCCGACGACGTCGTACGTGGATGGCGCGTTTGTGGGCGGGGGCGCCCTGCCCACCACGGCGGCGGGCGAGGGGATCACCGCGGGCTTCGGCATTGATTCCTCGCTGCGGACGCGGCGCGAGCTGCTGACCCGTAACGAGAGCGTGCAGGGGGGCAACCGCGTTATCGAGCTGACGTATCGTCTGACGGTGGAGAACTTCGGCGCCGGGGCGGCCCCGGTGCGCTTGCTCGACCGCCTGCCCAAGCCCGATGCGGGCCGCTCTGACGTCACCGTCAAGCTCGTCCGCAGCGGGCCGGAACTCTCGAGCGACGCGGATTACCTGGCGACGCAAAGCAAGGAAGGCATCTTGCGCTGGGACCTGGTGGTGCCGGCGGGGGCCGCCGGGCGGCAGGCAACGGTGGTGGAGTACACCTTCCGGCTGGAGTATGACAAGCAGTTGACGCTGACTGGGCTGGGGGGGTGAGCAACCGCGGCGCGGGTGTGTCGGTAAGCCTCGGGTGATTGGCTTATTCATATGGCTTGTGTCATCCACGATCATCGCCCTACTCACTTTGAGCTGGGTCGATGTCGTTTTTGGGCGGCGCTGGGGACGGACTTCGAAGTGGAGCTTGGAGCCGCGATGTGCCAAGTGTGGCTACGACATCATGAGTCTTGCGTTTGCCGCATCGCCTGCCGATGCTTCGACGAGGCCGAGCGTGTGCCCGGAGTGCGGGTACTCGTTGAACGAATCACTTGAACTTTGGCGACACAGCAACCAAGGATGGGTAGCACCGCGACGTATGCGGATCGCGGCGGTGATTCTGCTCTTGGGGCCGGCGTACTTGCTTTACCTTGGCATCGAAGACCGGCCGCCGCAGGTGCGGACGATCGCCAACGAGTTTTCATTTCGCCCCGGGCACGGGGTGTCCACCCTGGACGTGACAGTGCGAAGCTCGCAGGGGTTTGAAGGCCGTTGGTTTGAGTCGTGGTATCGCACCGTGCGGGCCATATCCCCGCGCCGGGCGCACATCTGGGCAACCGCGACGTCTCCCACTGGCGGCCGCGCTGCAATGGAGTGCACCGTGATCCTTTGGGATCATGTGGAGGTGCGGTGCAAATACTCCAACCGCGGCGAGGGGTTTGAGAACGCTGACCTGCCCGGAACGGCCGACATCGCGAAGTTCTTTCGGGAGACCATGCCCGACTGGACCCCTGACCAGTGTGAAGATGGGGCGAACGCGGTCGTCCGAAGCATGAGCACGGGCATCGGCTTCAGCGCGGGAGACCCGAGCAACGACCCAAACTGCGTAGGCGCGTCAGCGACCAGCCGCCCGGTTTTTGCGTTCCTTTTCGCCTACTGGGGCGTGGTCGGGCTGGTTCAGGCGCTGCTCATACTCCACATTGCTCGCGGCGGCAAGACGCCCGTGCTGGCGGAGCGGGATGGGTCCTCGCCCCTCCCACAGCGCGTCGGTGGGCTGGACGCGTAAACTCGCCTCTCCATGCGTGGCTTTCCACTGACGCTCTGGCGGTTTATCGCGCTCGATCTGGTGCGGCTGGTGGTCGTTACGTCCAGCGTGCTGGTGACGATTATCGCCTTCGCCGGGGCGATCAAGCCGCTTTCGGACGGCTCGCTGCAGGCGGCCGACGCCGCCCGGTACATCCTGTTCGCCATTCCGCCCATGCTGGCGTATGCGTTGCCCTTTGCCGGCGGGTTCGCGGCCACTTTGGTGTACCACCGCATCGGGACGGAGCTGGAGACGATCGCCGCGTACGCCGGGGGCATTTCGCACCGGGTGCTGCTCGCCCCGGCGCTGGCGGTGGCGCTCTTGTGCTCGCTGGGGCTGGTGGCGCTGAACGAGCAACTCATCCCCGCCTTCCTGCGGCAGATGCAGGTGATGGTGACGGTCGATGTCGGGCGCCTGCTCACCAACAGCGTCGCGCGCGGGCAGAGCCTGCTGCTCAACGACGGCAAGACGATGATCATCGCGGACACGGCGCGGCTGGTGACGCCGAAAGCTGGGTCTGGAATCCTGAGCCAAGTTTGGATGACCCACTTCGCGGCCGTCGAAACCGTCAATGGGCTGCCGGTTCGCGAAGTGACGGCGAACATCGGGCAGATGTGGATCATGCCCGCGTCGGATTCGCTGGGCGATGATCACCCGCACTCGGTGGTGTATTTGCGGCTGGAAGATGTGGTGGCCGCCCAGCAGGGCAAGGGGCTGGCGACGTCGAAGGATCACATCGATCTCGCGTTCCCCGGTCCGGACATCTTCAAGGACAACGTGAAGTTTCTGTCGTGGCGTGAGATCATGGAGCTCAAAGACCACCCAGAACGGATGAACTGGGTGGACAAACGCCGCGTGGATCTGGCGAACGTGCTGGCCGAGCGTCACGCGGTGCTGGACTTTCAGCAGCAGGTGGCGGCCAGGGGCTCGTTCACCATGCGCGATGATCGCGGGCGCGAGGTGGTCATCTCCTGCGGCAGGATGGCGTGGGTCGACAATCAATGGCACCTGCTGCCCGGCACACCGGGGGGCGAAGTTGAAGTCCGCTACACCCGGAGCGTGGCGCTCGGGGCCGACGCCAACAGCGGCGAGCGGCTTATTCCCACCGTCATTTCCGCGGCGGAAGCGACGCTTTCCAACGACCTCGGCCCCGACCGCATGGCCCGGCGCACGCACTTTCGCCTCGTGCTGGAGCAGGCGACTTCGCACGAGGCGGGCATCGCGCCCCCTCGCGGGGCGGCGCGGTCGAACGTGACGCTGGACGATGTCACACCGGCCGACACGCTGCTCGAGAAGTACCTTGCCATGCACCCCGCGCAGCTCGTTGAAGACTCCAAGGAGTTCACGGACAAGGCGGAGCCTGACCCGGCGGTGGTGGGCGCGGCGTGGGATTGCCGCGGCGCACTCACACGCCTGGATAATGACATTCTCTCCAAGCGAAACGAGCGGATGGCGCTGGCGGCCTCGTGCACCGTGATGATTCTGGCCGGGGCTGTGTCAGCGCTCTACTTGTCGCGCCGGCAGCCGCTCACGGTGTACCTGTTCACGTTCTTTCCTGCCTTGCTGACGTATGTCACGATCAGCGGCGGGCAGCAGATCACCACCAAGCAAGGGGCCATCGGCCTGGTGCTCATGTGGTCGTCCGTGGGGTTGCTGCTGTTGTACACCGGGTTTGTGTATCTGCGCCTGCGGCGGAACTGATCGTGCTCTACGAGCCCGACGCGCGAGCGAGGGTCTCCGTTGCAGTCGATCACGAATGGGACCCTCGCTTGCGCTTCAGGCTCGTAACGGGCTTCCACATACTATTCCCCGTGCCTTCTACCCCACTGCTTTTCCGGCCCGAGCAACGCCTGCGCCACGCCTTGGAATTTCAGCGCGTGTACGCCGCCAAGATGCGCAAGGTGCGCGGCTCGCTCGCGGCCTTTGCGGTGCCCAACCAGCTTGCGCAGCACCGGCTCGGCTTGGCGGTCGGCAGGCCGGTGGGCAACGCGGTGCGGCGAACGCGCGTGAAGCGCCTGATTCGCGAGGCCTTCCGGTTGTGCCAGCACACGCTGCCGCGACGGGATGATGGGGCGTATGACCTCGTCATCGCGCCCCGCGCTCACAAGCCGATGCCCCTGACCGAGTATCAGGGCTTGCTGGTAGCGCTCGCGGGCGATCTGCATCGCGAGTGGGAGCGGCGAACGCGGCGCGAGGGTGAGGAATGAGTGAGCCGCCCGCCAGCTCAGCAGAGCGAGCCCCGCTCACGGCGTGGCCCTTCATCGCGCTCATCAAGGTGTATCAGTTCACGCTGTCCCCCTTGGTCGGGAGGCAATGTCGTTTTCACCCCACGTGTTCGTGGTACGGGCTGGAGGCGTACCGGCGGTTTGGCGCGATCAAAGGCACGTTGCTGACGGTGCGCCGGCTGGCTCGCTGCCACCCCTTCAGCAAGGGCGGCTACGACCCGGTGCCGCTGAGGCCCCCGGCTGTCAAGAAGACGTGACCGCGGGGTAAGCGATCGCTAACATTTTGCGCAAGGGGGTCCGGCGGAGGTGTGCATCCACGAGCCCGAAGCGCCAGCGAGGGTCGCAGTTGCGGCCGGACACGAAGGCGACCCTCGCTGGCGCTTCGGGCTCGTACGGCGTTCAGGAGACACGCGGCATGAAGCGGCTGAAGGCAGACAAGCGGCGCGAGCAACTGCTCGACACGGCGGCCGTGGTCTTTGCAACCCGCGGCTATGCCCGCAGCACCACCGCCCAGCTCGCCAAAGCCGCGGGCGTGACTGAGCCCATCATCTACCGCCACTTCGAGAGCAAGAAAGAACTCTTCATCGCGCTGGTGGAGCGCACCGCCAAGCACACGCTGGACCACTGGCGTCAACGCCTCGCCGACGCGAAGGACTCCACCGAGCGACTCCGCCGCCTGCTGGGCGACAACCCCATGACCCTGGACGAAACCCGCGAACCATACCTGGTGCTGATGCAGGCGATCACCGAAGTCGACGACAAGGACATCCGCAAGGCGGTGACATCCCACTTTGCAAATCTGCACGGGTTTCTGGTGAAGGAGCTGAAGCGAGCACAAGAGGAACGCCGCGTGCTGTCGCGGTTTTCGGCGGAGCTCATCGCGTGGACGCTGATCCACCTCGGCGTGGGCTACGGCGTGCTCGCGGGCCTGGGCGTGGAGGGCCAGGGCGAAGACAAAGAGGGGCACCACGTGCAGGAGTTGATCGAGAGATTGCTGATCGGCCCGGTGGGTGATGCGGGGCGGTGAAATTCCCGTCTACGAGCCTGAATCGCAAAAAGGGTTTCTGTGGCGGGCAAATGCGACCGGGACGGCCTAAGCCTCGCAAAGAGGTGGCGGACTTCCTCAATGAAAGTACTTCGGTCGATCGTCACCCGCGCCGCATCGCCCATCACGGAAATCTGGGCGGAAACCACTCTCGATGCTCGACGAGATAGCTCGCGGCTAACACATTAATTCTCTCGGACCGTTTGTAATACAGACACCAAATGCGATCATGTAGCTTCAAATCCTCCTCAGCTAGCGTATTTACCTGCTTCGCACGTTCGTCCGCGTTTTCCGATAGTGGCGTGCGAAATACCGCCGCCGCCCGTCGAATAAGGTCCGCGCTTTCTTTGTCACCAATCATTTCCAAACCGGCGGCCGCATCAGACCACTCAAGACCCGACGAACTCTCGAAATACTCCCTAAAGCCATCCGGAACTACACACCCTTGGCACTCAAGAATCGCGCCTAGAAGCCATTTTTCTCTAGGATGCTCGACCATTCCGTTACGGACATTTCCGTTGTACCAGTCTTGCTCAAGCCCGCCGGCCTCGAGAATGGCATCAGGAAGATGATATGCAATCACAATTGGCTCGACCGCCTCCTGCGGATTTTCGAGAGCCGCCTTGCTTCTCTCAATCCAAGGCTTTGCCACTTCGTGTGCCTGGCGCGCCAGGCACACGATCGCTCGCCCAAACCCGGCTTTCAATGCTGGTTGAGGTGCTGAGGCCTGTGCTGCTTCAATAATACTATTCAAGAATGGTATTGGAACATTTACCTTCGCCCTTCCGAGTTCAAATAAGAGATCCTCCAGCTGAGGATGATCCAGTCGTAAAACCCGCGGCGACAGCACAATGCCGATCGCCCGCGAACGGTCTACCTGCATCATTCGCTGCACCACAGACATCGAAAGTTCGCCCACCGGCGGCTGGGCCGCCACGATGGGAGTTACAATTTCGAAGTAGGCATTGCATTCTTCGGCGTTTAACCCAACATCACGAATATGACTGTCAATGGCGAATAATGCAGCGGATTTTACCTGGCGGTCAGCATCCGCAAACGCCGTCTTTGCGATTTCTGCCCAGTCCGAAGGCCACGCGCGCACAATACATGCGACGGCTTCACGTCGAATCTCTGGAGTTTCATGCTGGAGCAAGGTTCGAAGTGGTTCAATCACACATCTGCTTCTCAGCTTTACAAGCAGATTCACGACAAGAAACCAACGCTGTGAGCCGATTGGTACAGATTTGTATTGAATGGCGTCAGATAGCCTTGTCTCTGCGCGTTTGCCTATTTTTAGAAGAAGATTGACACCGGCATTAGACGATTGACACGTCTCGTCAACGATAGCTCTGACCGCGAGATCGATATGCGTTTCTCGTATCCTTCCGACATCGCCATACGACGCTGTGATAAGGCGGTTCCACTCGGAACGCGTTAGCGGCGCGAAGGTCCGATTGGGCTTAATGTCCAAATTCTGTTCCGTTTCTGGGACAGGCTGGGCACTCACAAGATTGCCAGGCAAATGTACGCCAAACCCGAACGATGCTGAGGCCCGGAACACCCATCGCTTAACTACATTAGGATCGCTCACACCCCGCCTCCCAAAGCATCGCCAGAACTACTTTACACGCAGATGCGTTCCTCCAAGAACCCCGCAACTTTGTCCAGCCCGATGCGCTCCTGCTTGCCCGTGTCCCGATCGCGCACCGTCACCGTCTGCGTTGTCAGCGTCTCTTGGTCGATGGTGAAGCAGAACGGGCACCCAGCCTCGTCCATGCGGGCGTAGCGCTTGCCGATGCTTTGCTTGGCGTCCATCTCGATGAACCCGGTCTTGCCGAACTTCGCGAAGAGCTCGTCGTAGAGCTTTTCCGCGACTTCGGGCATGCCGTCCTTGTCCATCAAGGGGAAAATCGCCGCCTTGATCGGGGCGATGCGCGGGTGGAGCTTGAGCAGTTCGGGGCTGGGGCGGCTGGCGTCGACGGTGTAGGCCTCGCAGAGGAGCGCGAGCACGCCGCGATCGAGCCCGGCGGCCGGCTCGATGCAGTGGGGCATGTATCGCTCGCCCTTCTTTGAGCCATTGGGCAGCGTCTCGCCCCGCGTGGTGTCGAAGTAATCCAGCTTGGTGCCGCTGTGCTTCTGGTGCTGCGTGAGGTCGTAATCGCCGCGATGCGCGATGCCTTCGAGTTCGCCGAAGCCGGGGGCGGTGAAGGGAAAGCGGTACTCGACGTCGCTGGTGCCCACCGAGTAGTGCGAGAGTTCGTCCTTGTCGTGCTCGCGCAGGATGAGATTCTCGCCGGCCAGGCCGATGGACTGCCACCACTGCATGCGGAAATCACGCCAGAACTTGTACCACTCGAAGGATTCGCTGGGGTGGCAGAAGAACTCGAGCTCGGCCTGCTCAAACTCGCGGCTGCGAAAGGTGAAGTTGCGGGGGGTGATTTCGTTTCTGAAACTCTTGCCGGTGTTGCCGATGCCGAAGGGAAGCTTTACTCGCGTGGAGTCAACCACGTTTTTGAAGTGCAAGAACACGCCTTGTGCAGTTTCAGGCCGCAGGTATACCTTGTTCTCGTCAGTCTGCGTAAGGCCTGCAAAAGTTTCAAACATCAGCTTGAATGGCGCGGGAGGTCCGAGCGGGCCGCCGCATCGCGGGCAGGGGTCTTGCAGCCCGGTCGCATTGAGCTGTTCAGTTGCGAGATGCCGAACGATTTCAATCACATCGGGTGCGGCACCTGGCTGGCCGTTGATGCGGGTGGCCAACCAAGTCAGCGTGACTTCAGTGTTCTTGACCAGCGCCAGGTTCGGTGCGAGCTTCTTACCTTTACCACGCGCCCACTTCACCAGCCGCGCTGAATCAACGCTGGGCGTCTGAGTTCCTGCCGGCGCGGGCTCGAACTCCTGAATCAGTGACTGAAACCATTCGGAGCCCGTTGTAATAATGTCCCAGAGTTGATCGGCCCGCACAAAGTGGCCGCAGCCCGGACACTTTCGCATGGGGTCCGCAAACCCGGCCAAGTGCCCGCTCGCCTCCCACACCTTGGGATGCTGGATGATGCACGTTTCCACCGGCACGCACTTCACGCGTTCCTGCTCGCGATCGGGAAACTTCGGCCCCTTGCGCCCCCACGCCGGGTTCAGAATCATGTCCTGCCACCACGCCTCGCGCAGGTTCTTCTTCATCTGGGCGCCCAGCGGGCCGTAATCCCAGAAGCCGTTGATGCCGCCGTAGATGTCGCTGGCCTGAAAAATAAACCCGCGGCGTTTGCACAACGCCATGATCGCGTCCATCGATTTCGGGGCGGCAGCAGGAGTGTCGGTGGTCATAGGAGGCCATGGTAGACGCCTTAGCCCCAAGCCCTCCAAACGCGTGGCGGCAACCGAGGTTTGTGTCGCCGGTAGACTGTTCACGAATCGATTGACCGTGTGCCGCACCCGCTACGCCCATGCCCGAAGGAGCACCCGATGCACGCCTGCCGCTCTGCCTTACCGTGGTTTGTTGCTCGCCGAGTGTTGATCACCGTCGCGGGGGCGGGCGCCCTCGGCCTGCTCGGAGCCTGCGCCCAAACCCCCAACCGCCCCCCTCGCGATCCCCAGACCATCTCGACCACGCCGGTGCGCGACCCTGTGGTGGGGCGCTCGACATTCGAGTCGCCGATCGAGATTTCCGGCCAATCGACCGTGATGGTGCCTTTCTCCATCACCAGCGAAAAGGGGTGGTTCGACAACGACGACCAGTTCCGCGACCCGGACGGCACGCGGTCACGGGGCTACGCCGCCGCGTCGGTTTCCCGCCAGCTGGCCGACGGCGGCAGTGGCCTCCGCCGCGTGCGCTGGCACAACGTGGTGTTCCGCAACCTGCAAAGCGGCGAGGAGCGCTCGCTGCTCGATCAGCGCGGCGTGATCTCCGGCTACATGACGTGCACAAATCCATCCGTGCACGATGGCATTCGAGAAGAGGGTCTAACCCATGCCCTGGTGTTCCGTGTCACGACTCGCGACACCAATCGCAATGGCGCACTGGATGCCGGCGACGCGCAGGTGCTTGTGATGACCGGGCCCGGCGGCGAGAACGCACACGTCATCACGCCCGACGGCGTGGCCGTGGCCAATGTGCGTTACCCGGTTTGGGCGGCCAAGGTGCTGATTGAGCTGCGCACCGACACCAACGACGACGGCAAGATCGATTTCGACGACGAGCCCTCGCAGTGGGTGTGCGACATCCCGGACGGCACGGCCAAGCCGCTGGTGTCTCCTGAGACGGCGGCGAAGGTGCGGGCGATTCTGAAGTAGAGCCCCCAGCGCAAGCTGGGGGGCCGAAACACGTACCCGATCACGAACTCGATCACCACTTCGCCCCCCCGGCTTGCGCCGGGGGCTCCATGAGCGTGGGGCTCCACCGCGCCATCTA
Organism: Phycisphaerales bacterium; assembly: GCA_041661205.1. Classification (GTDB taxonomy): domain Bacteria; phylum Planctomycetota; class Phycisphaerae; order Phycisphaerales; family UBA1924; genus RI-211. The sequence goes on along the minus strand of JBAZUW010000010.1, from coordinate 19,563 downwards.
CCCTCCCCCGTGCCGCTGCTCACGCCGATCATCGCTGGTCCCACCGCTGGGGGAAAGTCCGCTCTTGCCGTGGCCCTTGCGCTGCGGGTGCGGGCCGGGGCGCTCGCGCCGCACGCGCCCGCAATCAAAGACGCCGAGATCATCACGGCCGACGCCTTCCAGATCTATCGGGGAATGGACATCGGCACCGCCAAGCCCACCCTCGCCGAACGCCGCGGCGTGGTTCATCACCTCATCGACATCGTCGAGCCCATCGAGCGATTCAGCGTGAGCCAGTGGCTGAGCGCCGCCACCGGCGCCATCGCCGCTGTCAAAGCCCGGGGCAACCTCCCCATCGTCGTCGGCGGCACGCACCTGTATGTGAAAGCCCTGCTCGACGGGCTCTTTGATGGTCCGGGTGCCGACGCAGCCCTCCGCGCCGAGCTTCTCGCCCTAGCCCCCTCGGTACTCCGCGCGGAACTCGAGCGCGTGGACTCTGTGGCTGCCGCGCGCCTGCACCCCAATGACCTTCGCCGCACCGTGCGGGCGATCGAGATCTTCCGCCTGACGGGCCGCCCCATCAGCGAGCTGCAAACGCAGTGGGACCAGAGCCGCAACGAGGCTCCGCCTGAGTTCCTGACGGTGTTGCTCGATTGGCCCATCGACGCCATCAACGCCCGCATCAACGAACGCGTGCGACAGATGATGGTGCAAGGGCTGGAAGCGGAGACCCGGGGCTTGATAGCCCAAGGCGTGCTCGGCCCGCAGGCCCGCGAAGCCCTCGGCTACAAGCAGCTCGCTCGCGCGATCGAAGCAGGCCAGCCCATCGACGACGCTGTCGAGGAAATCAAAATCGAAACGCGGCGCTTCGGCAAAAACCAACGCACGTAGTTGAAGCGATTGCGAACGACGCCGGGAGTCATGAGCATCGAGATTGATGCCGAGCGAGCACCGGACATCGACGCGTGGGCGGCAAACATTGCCTTGAAGCTCGCTGGTGAAGCCCTTGCATGATTTCGTGAGGGTCTCGACGGGGTCGCCGCAAAGTCACTTTCGTACTTTGTCCGTTCTCGCTATCCTCTTCCTCGCCTCAAGAGCCCGCACCAACCGCGGGCCAAGGCGGGAGATCACCTCATGAAGACTCGTTTGTCCCTCGCCGCCCTCCTCGCGGCTTGCTCCGTGGCCGCCGCCTCCGATGTGCTGTACAGCAACGGCCCGATCATCACCAATCGCACCGGCGGCACCGGCTCCATCGCTGGCTTGCCCATCAGCAACGCCGATGGCTACATGGTCCCCGGCTCTACGTTCCTCTTTTCCACCACCGGCATCGGCGAGACGATCGCCGCCAATGTCGCCGTGGCCGAGGACTTCACGGTGCCTGCCGACGTCGCGGGCTGGCAGCTTGATGCACTGACGATTTACGCTTTTCAGTCGTCGCAAACGACCCCCACCGCCACCACCGTGCAGGTGAACCTGTGGACCGCGCCGCCGTATTCGGCGGATTCGCCGCCCCCGATTCCCAACCCGCTGCCCCAGCCCGTGCTCGCCACCTCGCTCGTGCTCCCCGCCGGCCCCGGCACGTTTGTGTGCCATCGCGAGAGCCCCAGCAGCACCAGCACCGTGCGACCGGTTTTCTCCTACACGGTGCCGCTCAGCGGCTTGCCCAACGGGGGCCAGCTTCCCCCCGGCACGTACTGGATTCAATGGTCCATCAACGGAGCCAGCAGCCCGTCGCAGAATGTGTTCACGCCGCTGGTCTCGCCCCGCACCACCCGCACGGGGCACAACGCCCGCCTGCTGAACTCCATCGACGGCAGCTCCACCGGCCCGCGCGTGTGGTTCGAGGGGCGCGAGGGGTTCGTCAGCGGCGTCACCGAAGGCCGCGCGTACGAGTTGCCGTTTGAACTCACCGGTTCAGTAGCCATCCCCTCGTGCAATGCCGACATCAACCAGGACGGCAACGTGGATCAGGGCGACATCGACTACCTCATCAACGTCGTCGCGGGGGGCGAGAACCCGACGAACATCAACCCCGACTTCAATAACGACGGCAACGTCGATCAGGGCGACGTCGACTCGCTGATCAACGTGATCGCGGGCGGGGCGTGCCCGTAAGCGGCATAAAGCCCTGACCGTGCCACCATGATGCGCTTCGCATCGTGGTGTTCCTGGGGGTCCCACCGCGCCCGCACGACGATTCGAAGCGAATCATCGTGGCACCCGAACGGTGCGCAAGTGATATCGTTCGCGCGAATGTCCGAGCCCGACTCAACGCCTGCCACGCCGCGCCGCCGCCGCCCTTGGGTGCTGGGCGTAGTCATTGCGATCGGGCTGGCGATCGTTCCGGCGTTCCTTCTTCCATCCCTCGCGACGTTCTTTTCGCTTCCGCCGGTGGTGGTGGGCACGGTCGCGGCAGCGATGCTGATTCTGGCGGGCTTCGCACAATCCATAGCCCGCCCGCGCGACCGCAGGGCCCCCAAAGGCCAGCAGCCGCCCTGGTGGCTCTTCGGTTCGCTCCCCCTCGCGACCGAGCAGGAACGTCGCCTGCGGTGGAGGCTCCGCGTGTGCCTGGGCGTTGTCGGTGCCGCAGTCGTCGCCATGGCCACCGGAATCGCGGCCTTTCATACCCCAGCCATCGCCCTCGGCGGCGTGCCCCTCATTTGGCTCAGCGTGATGGTGATGCTCGCCATGACCACCAAGCTCAGCGGAGCCCACTTCGCGGCCATCCAAAGTCTTCGTCGTAGCGGCTACCGCGTCTGCCCCGGCTGCACCTACGACCTCGCCAGCATGCCGCCCGGTCCGGGGGTCTGCCCCGAGTGCGGCCGCCCGTTTGACGACGCCTCCCTCAAGGAACGTTGGGAAGAGGTGTACGAGGTACTGCAGAAAAAGCCCGGACCGTAGCCTTTCTTAGACATTGCCGTACAAAGACTTACGATCGTCGTGCCGGCGCGAATGACGTCGCCAGTAAATCCACTGGCTTTGCGGCTTCACTTGACATTCCCATAGTCCCCATCCTTACTTAGTCGATCTGGGGTTGTAACCTTGGGTCCTGTTTGGCATCTGACTGGTTGAGGCGGCGTGGCCGGCCGGGTGGCTTGGGTGCGCTGCCAGACATGGGGTGGCATGGCGAAGCGAACGACAAAGACAGGTGCCGCGAAGACCACGAAGAAGGTGGCAAGCAGGGCAAGCACCACAAGCAAGGTGGCCAAGGCCACGGGGGCGGATGCACCGGCAAACGGGGCGGCCTCACCTGCCACGGCCACCAAACCCGGTCGCGGCGGGCGCTTCCCGCGTCGCCAAGCCACCACTGCGTACAAAGCCGGGGCCGGCAGAGACCGTCATCTGGTGATCGTCGAGTCTCCGAGCAAAGCAAAGACCATCAACAAGTACCTGGGGCGCGATTACCTCGTAATCGCCAGCGTCGGCCATGTGCGGGATTTGCCGAGCCGCAACCCCAAGGGCGTAAAGGCTCCGGTACCGGGGGTTGACCTTGAGCACGACTTCAAGCCCCACTATGAGATCAGCGAGGGCAAGGAGCGGGTGATTGCAGACCTGAAGCGGGCCGCCAAGGAGTGCATCGAGACCGGCCACCAGGTCTGGTTCGCAACCGACTTGGATCGCGAGGGCGAAGCCATCGCGTGGCACCTCGCCCAGGAACTGGGGATCAAGAGCAAGGACGCCAAACGCGTCGTCTTCCCCGCCATCACCAAGAAGGAAATCGAAAAGGCCTTCGGCAACCCCCACCCCATCGACGAAGATCGCGTGAACGCCCAGCAGGCGCGGCGAATCCTCGACCGCATCGTCGGCTACCAGGTGTCGCCCCTGCTGTGGAAGAAGGTCGCCCGCGGGCTCTCCGCCGGGCGCGTGCAGAGCGTAGCGGTGCGCCTGGTCGTCGAGCGCGAACGCGAGATTCGCGGCTTTGTGCCGGATGAATACTGGGAAGTGAGCGCCAACTTTACGGACAAAGTGGCGGCCGCCTTGGGGCTCGACAAAGAATGGCTCGCGCTGCTCGCCACCCGCGACGCCAAGGGCGCACCACCAACTCAGAAGCAACGCGGCATCTGGCTGGGGGAGCACGGCTCATTCCGGGCTGAACTCGTCGAAGTCGCCGGCGAAAAGTTCGACATCGGCTGCAAGGCCGACAAAGTCGAAGACGTCACCCCCCGCGTCGCCGAGGTTGCCAAGTTGGCGGGCCTCACCAACGTGGTGGCGCGGAGCGCGCAGGCCGAGGGCAAAGGCCCGGCCGCCTTCCGGCGCGAAGTTCGCGGCACCATCGACCCCGCGGCCAAGTACAGAGTCGCCAGCGTCGAAACCAAACGCACCTATACACGCCCCGCGCCGCCCCTGATCACCAGCACGCTGCAACAGGTCTGCTCCAACCGCTTCGGCTTCGGCTCGCAGCGGACTATGCGTGCAGCCCAGCAGCTCTATGAAGGTGTTGAGATCCCCGGCGAGGGGCCCGTCGGCCTCATCACCTACATGCGTACCGACTCGACGCACCTCAGCGGCGACGCCATCGAGATGGCCCGCACCTACATCGGCAAGGCGTACGGGGCGAAGTACTTGCCTGAAAGCCCGAACTTTTTCCGCAGCAGCAACAAGAGCGCCCAGGAAGCCCACGAGGCGATCCGGCCGACGAACCCCGAGTACACCCCCCGGCGCGTGGCGTCGGCGCTGACGGAAGACCAGCTCAAGGCGTACACCGCCATCTGGGAACGATTTGTCGCGTGCCAGATGGTGCCGGCGGAGTGGGATTCGACGGCCGTCAACATCGTCGGAGGCACCAACCCCGCGCGCCCCTGCACCTTCCGCGCCACCGGGCGACGGCTCATCTTTGATGGCTACCTCAAGGTTGCGGGCGTGCCGCAGAGCGCGGAAGAGCAGACGCTGCCCGCGCTGGCCGCAAACGCGCCGCTGGGCATGTTCGGGCTCGAAGCCGAGCAGAAATTTACCGGTGCCCCGGCCCGGTACAGCGAAGCGAGCTTGATCAAGACCCTCGAAGCCGAGGGGATCGGCCGCCCGAGTACGTACGCCTCGATCATCAGCGTGATCCAGGATCGCAAGTACGTCGAGAAGGAAACCGGCCGCTTCTACGCGACCGACCTGGGCGAAGTCGTTACTGACAAACTGATCGAGGCGATCCCCAGCATCATCGACATCGGCTACACCCGCGAGATGGAGAAGGAACTCGACCAGATCGAGGATGAACACCTCGACTGGATCGAAATGCTGCGCCGTTTCTACGGCCCCTTTAAGCAGCAACTGGGCGAGGCCGAGACCAACCTCGTGCACGCCAAGGCCGAGACATTTCCCGCGCCGAAGGAGTACATCTGCCCGGTGTGCGCGGAAGAGGGGCGCGGCGACCATGTGCCGCTCGTCTACCGCTTCGGCAAAAACGGGCGTTTTCTAAGCTGTTCGCTCTACCCGGAGTGCAAGTACAGCAGCCCGGTGGATCGCGACGGCAAGCCGCGCCCGGCGGCCGAAACCGTCGACGTTGCCTGCAACAAGTGCGGCAGTGCCATGACCAAGCGCGTTGGTCGCTTCGGCCCCTTCCTGGGGTGCTCGCGCTTCGGCGACAAGGTCAACCCGTGTGATGGGCTGCTGAACCTCGACAAGAAAGGCCGAGTGACGGCCCCGAGCATGCCTCCCCTGCTGACCGACCTGCCCTGCCCGGTGTGCCAGAGCCAGTTGAACCTGCGCAGCGGGGCCAAGGGCCCCTGGCTGAGTTGCTCGAGGTTTCCAAAGTGCCGCGGGCGGGGCAAGTGGGCGGAGCTGGACGAGAAAGTCAAAAAGGGCCTGGAAACACAGCTCAAGCAGCACGAGATGACGCACCCGGTGCCGATCATCCGCACGATGAGCGGCAAGCCACTGACCGACACCAACAGCAAGCCGCTGCCAAACGCCCCGGTGGTGGGCACCAAGCCCGAGGGCGAAAGCGCGGCCGAGACGCTGGAAAGCGTGGCAGACGAGATCGGTGTCTGAACGTGCCACCATGATGCGTTTCGCATCGTGGTGGCCTTTGCATGTGAGTGGACGCACGCACGACGATTCGCAGCGAATCGTCGTGGCACGTCAAGCGATTCGCAACCATCCGGCTCGCTCCCAGGTAACGCATGCGCATGTCCGCGCCTCACTCCTGCCCCCGTTGCGGCTACGACCTCACCGGCGAAATCACGCGCTGGGTGGAGGCCTGCCCGCTCGCGGGTCGCTGCCCCGAATGCGGCACCGAGTTTGAGTGGGAGAACATCTTTCATTCCGAGCGATTTGAACTTCCCTGGCTCGTTGAGCACGGCCCGGGAGGGCTAGATCTTGTTCGCCGCTGGTCGGCGACCTTCGTCCGGGTGCTAAGGCCCCGCCAGTTCTGGAGCCAAGTGAGGACGACGCACACCGTGAGCGTGTGGCGGGCCGTGACGTGGCTGTTGCTGCCGTGCGTTGTACTTCATCTGATCTCAAGCGCCCTCGTGGTCGCGGCGTCATGTGTCGCCCGCCGCACACCACCAACGTGGGACGATGCCGCGGGCGCTCTTCTCTACCCCGCTACCGCGTATGACTGGACGTACAACGGCGTCGAGTTCTATTTCGTTTCGCCAAGGCCGGTATACGTCGTGATGCTCATGGCCGGTTCACTGGTTTGGGGGTTGATCTTCGCGGCATTACCTTGGACCCGGAAGCTGGCGAAGCTGCGTACGGCGCACATCGCGCGCGTATGGATCTACTCAATGTGGTGGGTCGTTAGTCTGTTTGCATTCCGAGCGGCAAGAAACCTTTGGCAACTTGCTATCAATGGCTACTGGCGAGCATCCTCGAGGCCGGTTGGTGCCACCCCCGCCGCAGTGCTCACTTTCCAGCCGCGGCCGCTAGCGCTTTTCGACTGCTGGCCGCTCCTGGTCGGCTCGCTTCTCGCCCTCTGGCTGCTCTGGTGGTGGTGGTGCGCGTTCCACATCGGTTGGCAGCTGCACCGGGCCACGTTGCTTTGGAGCCTGCTGCTGGTGGCGGCGTTGCTCGCCGCGATCGTCTCGGTGGTGGACGGCGACCTGCTGCTGGAATATGCGAAGTTCGCGACGTGACAGGCTGCTTTACGCGTGCAATCGGGACTGAGCCCAGTGCCACCACGATGCGCCTCGCATCGTGGTGCGCTTCGCGAGCACGTATACGAACACACGACGATTCGAAGCGAATCATCGTGGCACATCACGCAATCCGCGTCCACCCGCCGCACTCCGGGCATGGACTCTCGAGGGCCACGCTCCGGGTGTCGTAGCCGCACTTCAGGCAGTGTCCTTGGCAGGAGAGGCGCCGGTCACGCCGCGATACCCACAAGAACACGGCGAGCCCGGCCACCGCCGGCCACATGAGCGGCAGCGCAAACAAAAACCAATCTCCTCGTAGCAGCCTCTCCCATTGCCAAGACGGCGGCCACATCGAGCCCCACCAGCCGCGGGATGTCAGTGTGCCGTTCTCGAACACAGTAAAGACTGCGAGCGAGTGACTGTTCATGTCAGATTCGGGGCGGGTAAAGGGCTCTACCCACGTGTACACGCTCATCTCGTGATACACCAGCATGCCTCGCCCCACGAGCAGGTGTCGCTCGAAACGCGTAAATCGCTGACCCGATGCCTCCATCTCCCCGGCCACTGCAGGGCCTGCGATAAACCAATCGCGAGGTTCCATCGCAAAGGAAGTCGCGGCTGCTAGGACGCATGCCGCCGCGAACGCGAGTGATCCCCACTTGAGCACGCGGCGAAGGCGATGTCGCCGACGCGGAAACGTCGAAAGTCGCGGGCTCGGCGGCTGGTCTACGTGCATGAAACACCCCGTGCTTCATACCGCCGGGGGCAGACTGGGGTTGCGAAGATGTGGCGCGATCGGTGCGCGTACGAGTGACACTCAGACCCTCGCTTGCGCTTTGGGGTCGTGAATGTACCAACTCACCCAAGACGTCAAACTCAACTCAACGCCGCAGCACCCGAGATGATCTCGGTGAGCTCGGTCGTGATCTGCGCCTGGCGGGCGCGGTTGTACGAGCGCGTCAGCCGCTTGCCCATCTTTCCGGCGTTGTCGGTCGCGCTCTTCATCGCCACCATTCGCGCCACGTGCTCGCTCACGACCGCGTCGTTGACGGCCTGGAAGAGCAACGCCTTGACCGCCGCGGGAAGCAGCTCGCCAAGCAGGGTGGCCGCGTCGGGGCTGAACTCAAAGACCTGGGCGGGGCCGGCACTCTTGCCAGCTTCCTTCTTGGGGGGCTGGAAGGGGAGCAACTGCATCACCGTCGGGGCCTGGCGACCGGCGCTGAGGTACTTCATGTACACCACGCGCACTGTGCTCAGTTCGCCGGAGCGGAACCGGGCGATGAGGTCTTCGGCGATGGCCTGCACTGTGGCGTACGTTGGCTTGTCGCCGAGCGCATGCAGCTTGCTCACGTTGATCGCGGCGAACTTGAAGAAGCCCACGCCCTTCTTGCCTGCCACTTCCACCATGCCGCTCTTGGCGCTGGGGGTGGTGCGGAAGAACTGCATGGCGGTGCGAAGCACCGAGCCGTTGTACGGGCCGCACAGGCCGCGATCACTCGTCAGGACAAGTGTCAGGTCCTTGCCGGCCGCCTTGCGGCTGCCGCTGTCCAGCAGAGGGTGCGTCACCTCGCCCAGGCCCGCGGCCAGCTCGCTCACGAGGTCAAACAAGGTCTGCGTGTACGGCTTGCTGGCGGTGGCCGCCTGCTGGGCGCGTGCAAACTTGCTGGTGGCGATCATCTGCATCGTCTTGGTGATGCGGCGGATGTTCGCGACGGCCTTGATTCGCTTCTTGATCTCGCGGGTCTTGCCCATAGGGAGGCAAGCATACGCCCCGTGCCGGCGGGCGGCCTCTCTCGATGGACCAATACCGACGCCTTTCCGCCCGGCGTTCGGAGTCAGTCCGGGTCGGTCACTTTGTGGCCCGGGGTGGGGGCCGTGGCGTCCGCGGGTTGGCCCCCCAGCACCAGCCCGTCGTGGGCGAGGTGCATCCCTTCCGGGAGCTGTTCCTGCGTGGCGGCGTGCCCCAGGTCATGGGCCATGTGCACGAAGTACGTGGAGGCCGCACCCACCTCGTGGGCGACGCTCACGGCCTGCCCGAGCGTGAAATGGGTGGGGTGATTGCGGTGCCGCAGGGCGTCGAGGACAAGGGTCTTGAGGCCCGTCAGGCGGCTCCAGCTTTCGGTGGGCACGGCACTCACGTCGGTGCAGTATGCGAGGGGAAAGGGCGAATCCGGCCCCACCGCCACGCCGGGCCCGGGGGTGATGCGGAACCCCAGCACCGGCAGGCGGCCGTGCAGCAGGCGAATGGGCGTGAAGCTCACGCCGAAGAGGTCGATGGAGTCGCCCCGGGTGACGGTGGCGGGGGCGATGATGTGGGCGATGAGCGTCGCGACGAAGCTGTCGTTCACGTTGGCGAGACGATCGAAGATGTGCTTGTACACGCGATGGAGGTGATCCATCGTGTGCGGCTCGGCGTAGATGTCCACCGGCGCGTTCATCACTATGTTGAATCGCCGAACCTCATCGAGGCCAAAGGTGTGGTCGACGTGGTTGTGCGTAAAGAGGATGGCGTCGCAGCGATCGAGCTTGTGGCGGAGGGCCTGCTGGCGCAGGTCCGGCCCGGCGTCGATCAGCACGGTGCGGGGTGTGCCCTTGGGGTCAACGAATCGAACGGCCGCGCTGGTGCGCAGGCGATTGTCGCGCGGGTCGGTGCTGGTGCAGACGGCGCACGCGCAGCCGATGGTGGGAATGCCCGCTGAAGTGCCGGTGCCGAGGAACTCGAATCGCATTGGGGCAGTGTAGAGGGCGCTCAAGCGGCAGCACCGGTTTCGGCAGCAGCCCGACCTCTATCAGCAGCCCGACCGTAAGGGAGGGCCCGGCGACGGGCGTGCGCGTAGGCCAAGCCCTCCCTTACGGTCGGGCTGCTGCAAGATGGCCTCACCACGTCCACGGATCGATGCGAGGCCCGAATAGGAAAAACAGGATCACATTGATCAGGATCACCTGAACGATCCACGCTTGCGCCCCGCGCTCGACCTTGAAGCCGCGGGTAGCCGCGGCGAGCCACCACAGACAAACCCAGGGAATGCCGAGCCAAGCGACGATCTCATCAAGCTGCCGTCCGCGCTGGAGGAAGGGGTACATGGTCTGAAAGACCCAGTCGATGTTGTATGTCCCGCGAGCGGCCATCCCAAACCACTCGCTGATGATGCCGCCAACCCAGGCCACAACCAGGACGGCGCGCACGGCGAGCCCAATCAACCCCAAAACCGCAAACGGTGTCAAGCTGAAGAGTGTGGCGCGCACAATCTGCAACCCACGCAGCCCGCCGGCACGCACATAGTCCGACAGCACGGCCATGGCGAGCGGCCACGCAATTATCTCTAAACCAAGCCATACATACGCGCGAGGCCACGCAGAAAACACACCACTCAAAACGCGGCCATGCAATACCATCTCAAACCTAAAGTGGTTTCCGATGAGCTCACTGAGCCAATCAATTTTCCAGCCGCGGACACCCATTGTGGCACCCGCGGGGACGTTCACCCTCATGAGCAGGAGCGAAAGCGCCAGAAATCCCGCCCCCGCCACCATCCGCGGCAACCAGATCACCGCCAGCACCCACCACACCCAGTTCAGCGCCCGCACCCGCTCGTAGTCGCCCACCTTCCCCCAGAACTTCCACGGCCACAGCGCCCACCACAGCGTGCGAAACGCCCACGTGAAGCGGCGGCGAACGCCATACGCATCCTCAACAAACCCGATCAGCCGCCCGCCCTCGGGGCTGAAAACTTCCTTCCAGTGCAACGCCCCGCCGCACTCTGGGCACGTGCCTTCAAGCGGGCACGCGCCCGCGGCATCCCACGTGGCGATCTCGCCCGAGACGTCGTAGCCGCATTTCAGGCACTTGGGAGGCATCGGCGACGATCGTACCTTGGGCAAGCCAATCAAGGCAATGCACGTCGCGATGGTGGTGGCGATTTTTTCCTTCCCGAATCGTTGTCGCCCGAGCGGCCAATTCGACGTTTTTCAATAGCGGTACACGTGCCCGTTCACAGTGACGTCGCCTCCCATGATCACAATGATCGCGACATGAACCACGATCAGCACGGCAAGCCAGGCGAAAACGCCTTTGCGAAGTTTGAAACCTTTGGTAAGGGTGACTAACCACCACAGCGACAACCATGGCAGAACCACCCAGCCGTCGTAGCTCACGAAATGCATGATTCCGCCAATCCAAGAATACCACGCGGCCAGCAGATCAGATGTCGGTCGCCCATACGCGGGTGCTGTTCCGCCAATAAGTGAAGCGCCCATCCAACCCACCACACCAATCAAGGTTCGCAACCAGAATACCCCGATGTATGTGATCAGGCTGTACACCGCGCTCCGCATGACAAGTCGTGGCCGCACACGGGCCGCTCGAAGACTGATCGGCACCGCCGCGAGTGACACAGGCCACGCCATGAGTGCGATGGCGCTCACCACCTGAGCCTTGCCCCAGCCCAGCCCAGGAAGGAACCACGCACCGCCGCCGAGGTAGAAGCCGTACCGCTCGTACCTAAGCCCCAGCAGGTGCATCCCAAACTCGCTCGAGTCCAACCCGTAGTAGGGGTAGTACCCAAAGAACTGGGTGCCCATGAGTGCGTTGTACAGGTCGGGAATCACCAGCAGCAGCATCCGCGGCAACCACAACATCACCAAAATCCACGCCACCCACCCGCGCATCCGCAGCCGCTGATGCATCTCGACGCGGCGATAGAAGTTCCAAGGCCACAACGCCCACCACGCGGTGCGAAACGACCATGTGATGTACCGGCGCAGCCCCCAAGCGTGCTCGACAAACCCATCCAGCCGCCAATATTCCCGTCGAAACACGTTGTGCCATGGAAACTGCAGCCCGCACTCGGGGCAGATGCCCTGCATCGGGCACACGCCCGCGCCGTCCCACGTGGCGATCTCCCCCGAAAGGTCGTAGCCGCAACGCGGGCATGATGGAGGCGTACTTGCCATCGCTGCATTCTATCTTCCATCGGCCGAGTGCCTTTGCGCACCCTTCAAGTCGAATGTAGCTCACCATACAACACGCCAATCAGTTCTGCTACCGAGTGCCTGCTTTCACCATCCTGCTACTGCCACATCCCCACCACCCGCCGGCCAAACAGAATCGCCAACACCGTGCTGGTGCACAGAAGCTGGATCATCCAAATCCGCGACGCCCGTTCAAGCCCGAACCCGCGCGTCATCGCCGCCAGCCACCACAACGCGACCCACACCACGCCCAGCCACGCGATGGCGTTCTCCGCGCGGGCGACGGCCTCGTACAGCGTGTACTCCCAGTTGGACGAGTTGCCGACGCCCTTCGTGCTGTAAATCTGCATCAGCCGATAGATCGCGCCGCCGCCCGAGAGGGCCAGCGTCGGCACGCCCAGCAGCGCGAACGGTGCGAAGCTGAAGACCACCCCACGCATCACCCGGCCAAGCCCGGGCCCATCAGGCCGCGGCAACACACCCACCATCGCCGCCGCCCACAGCACCTGCGCCATAAACAAACATCGAAACGAATCGGGCCACATCGGCGCCAACCCGAACAACACATGCCCCTGGCATATGTAGTCGATGCCGAAGTGATTCCCGAGAAAATCACCCGTCCAGTCAATGCTCCACGGCGGCATCACCCGCGCCCCCCGAGCTTCGCTGAGGCGCTGCAGCGCGATGGACGCCGCCGAGCCCCCGACTCCCGCCACCATCCGGGGCAACCAGATCATCACCAGCACCCAGCACACCCACGCCACCGGCGAAACCCGCCGCCGTTCTCCCACGCGCGACCAGAACCGCCACGGCCAGATCGTCCACAGGCTCGTGCGAATCGCCCACGTCAGGCGGCGACGAACGCCGTACGCATCTTCAACAAAGCCCTGGATCAGTCCCGCCTGCCGAAGCACCTCGCGCCAGCCGAGCGACTGCCCGCACTCCGGACAGGTGCCGCGAAGCGGGCAAACTCCAAGCGTCTCCCACGTCGCGATCTGCCCCGCAAGGTCATAGCCGCAGCGAGGACAGGTGGGGAGCATGGTGCGAATGGTACTGAACCCCCGTTCCGCATGAGGCCTCGCGTCCCTTACCGACCAGCCGCGGCAAAAAACAAAAACCCTCCGACGCACTCGCCGAAGGGCCTTGCATTCCGCAAAACTGGGGATCTAGGATTTGAACCTAGACTAACTGAGTCAGAGTCAGTCGTGCTACCGTTACACCAATCCCCAAATTCAACGCCAATCTGACGAGCCAATCGTACCCCTTTGGCTCCGGCGGACAAGCCCCGCCCCTACTTCCCGCGTTTTTCCCCTTTCACCCGCCCCCTCGCCCCCAACCTTGTCCAGCCACCCACGCCGGGCGGCCGATACTCCATTTTCTGCCTCGCGCCTCTGAACACACGCCCTGCGTCGCCGGTACCTAACCTCGTCCAAAGTCGGTGCCCGCGGGCCGGGCCTGTGTCCTTTTCCTCAGGAGCCTTGCGAATGACGCGTTCTGTCCTCTCTGCGTCGCCCCTCTGCCTCGTCCCCGCCTCCATCCTCTGCCTCGTGCTCCTTGCCGGCACGCCCATCGCGGCCGCCCAGCAGGGCGCCCTCGCCGCCGCTCCCCCCGGCAGCGCCGCGGCCAGAGCCGACGACCCCGCCGCCCGCCTCCGCGAAGACATGCGCAAGGTCGTCCTCGAAGCCCGCGACAAGGTCTTCCCCGCCCTCGCCAACATCTCCGTCATCACCGTCAACTACGCCACCGGGCAGGAAACCAAGGGCGGCGCCACCGGCAGCGGCTCCATCATCTCCCCCGATGGCTACGTCGTCACCAACCACCACGTGGTCGAGGGCGGCAAGAAGTTCAAGATCACCCTCGCCGACCAGCAGGAAATCCCCGCCCGCCTCGTGGGCGATGACCCCCTCACCGACCTCGCCGTCCTGCAGATTGACATGAAGAAGCTCGCCCCCGGCACCACCCTTTCGGTCGCCAGCTGGGGCGACAGCACCGCCCTCACCATCGGCGACACCGTCATGGCCATGGGGTCCCCCTTCGCCCTCTCGCGCTCGGTCACCCTGGGCATCGTCAGCAACGCCGACCGCGTCTTCACCGGCGGGGGCGACGACGTGGAGGAAATGCAGTTTGACCCCGGCCAGCGCACCGGCATCTTCACCCGCTGGATTCAGCACGACGCCGCGATCAATCCCGGCAACTCCGGTGGCCCGCTCGTCAACCTCAAGGGCCAGATCGTCGGCATCAACACACTGGGCGGCTCCAACATGGGCTTTGCCATCCCCTCCGCCCTCGCCCGCCCCGTCGCTGAATCGCTCATCGCCCACGGCGAGGTCGTGCGCAGCTACATCGGCGTTGCCCTCAAGAGCATCAAGCGCAGCGACTTCAAAGAGGGCGTCGTCGTCAACAGCACCGTGAAGGAAGGCCCCGGCGACAAGGCCGGCCTCCAAGCCGGCGACCTCATCGTCGCCTTCGACGGCAATCCCATCACCGCCCGCTTCCCCGAAGAGATTCCCGCCATCGCCGCCATGATCGCCGAGTTGCCCGTTGGCGCTTCGCTCAAAGTCACCTACAAGCGCGACGGCAAGGAAGCCACCACCACCATCACCACCGAGAAACTGCTGCGCGACAAGGGGGACGAAGCCGCCCTCCGGGGCTGGGGCTTCAGCGCCCAGGAAATCACGGAGAAGATGGCCCGCGATCGCCAGTTTGACTCCACCGACGGCGCCCTCGTCAGCGGCCTGCACCAGGGCGGCCCCGCCGACCTCGCCGAGCCGCAGATCACCTGGGGCGACGTCATCCACACCATCGACGGCCAGCCGGTCAAGACCCTCGACGACCTCGTCGAGCGTTACCGCGCCATCATGAGCAAAGACCCGATCCCCGAGTTCGTGCTCATCGGCTTTGACCGCCGCGGCAAAAACGAGGTCACCCTCATCAAGCCCCGCCCCGACAAGAAGGAAGACCCACCGCGCGAAGTGCCCAAGCCCTGGCTGGGCGTCAGCACCCAGCCGGTCCTCAAGGACCTGGCGGAAAAGCTCGGCATCCCCGGTTCGCAGGGCTTCCGTGTGTCGCGTGTCTACCCCAACACGCTGGCCGCCAAGAGCGACTTGAAGGTGGGCGACATCATCATCGCCGTCAACAACGAGAAGACCCAGCCCCGCAGCCTGCAGGAAGCCGGGCTCTTGCAGCGCGCCCTGCGCAGGCTCAGCCTCGACCAGCCCGCCTCTCTTACCGTCATGCGCGAGGGCAAGAAGATCGAGGTGCTCGTCAGCCTGGAACGCACCCGCATCGGCCCCGACGAAGCCATCCGCGACCAGAACAAGGACTTTGACCTCACCGTGCGCGAGCTGACCTTCTTCGACCGCGACGACTCCCGCTGGGACGATTCCGTGCAGGGCGTGCTGGTCGAAAACTCCGAGCGGGCCGGATGGGCGGGCCTGGCCGGCGTCGGCCCCGGCGACCTCATCCAGCGCATCGACGACACCACCATCACCGACATCCCCACCTGGCGCAAGGCCATGGAAGACCTCGCCAAGCGCCAACCCGCCAAAGTCACCTTCTACGTCCTTCGCGGCACCCGCACCTTCGTCATGTTCGCCGAGCCCGACTGGAAGCCCAAGACCAAGCAGGAAGAACAGAAGGAAGAAGCGAAGTAAGTCGCGTTCAAGATTCGCAACTCATGCCCGTGCCATTGACCCCGTCCGCGGGGTCAATGCGTTTTTGGCCATCGCAAACTCGTGTCACCCAACCCGTGCCAACAAGGACGGCTCTGGGTCTTCGGTGTGGCTTCTGTGCACTGTGCAATACTCGCGTTAGTCGCCAACCTCCGCTTCCGCCCGCGCCAACACCGCCACATGCGCACTCGACATCGCCGGCAGCGCCCCCACCTCAAACCACGCCCGCCCCTCCATTTTCCCGCCCGCGGCTCCTACCCACACCCGCATCACCACATTCCGGTGCGTCAGCGTCCGCCGCACCACTCCCGCCTGCGCTAACGCCACCTCCGGCAACCCCAGCTTCGCCAGCAACTCCCCCGCCGCCGGCTTGCGTGTGCCCACCATCTCCACACTCGGCGGCTGCCAAAGCCCGCCCCACAACCCCCCCACTGGCCGCTGCTCCAACAACACCCGCCCCTTCGCGTCCCTCAACACCACACACTCAAATCTCAGGCTCGTTCGAGCCACCCGCGTCTTGGGCCGGGGGATCTCTCCCATCGTCCCCTCGCGCCGGGCCACGCACGCCTCGCGCCACGGGCACTCACCACATTTCGGCGCCGTCGGCGTACACACCGTCGCTCCCAGTTCCATCAGCGCCTCGTTGAACGCCCCCGGGTTGGCCGCGGCTCGCACCAGTTCCCCCGCACGCTCCCACGCAAACGCTACCGCCGCCGGGTCATCGCTCGCCAGCGCCTTGCCCTCCAGCCGCAGGAGCACGCGCGACACGTTCCCATCCACCAGCGCCTCGGCCCGCCCCAGCCCGATCGACGCGATCGCCCCCGCCGTGTATCGCCCGACTCCGGGCAGGTCGCCGATGGCCGCCATCTCCCGCGGCATCTCCCCCCCGTGCCGCCCCACCACCGCCTTGGCCGCCGCGTGCAGCAGCCGCGCCCGGCGGTAATACCCCAGCCCCGCCCAGAGCGCCATCACCTCCCCCTCATCCGCCGCGGCCAGCGCCGCAAACGTAGGAAACCGCGCCACAAACACCCGAAATCGCTCCACCACACGCGACACCTGCGTCTGCTGCAGCATCAGCTCGCTCACCAGCACCTGATACGGGTCGCGCTCGCCAGGGGCGGCCATCCGCCACGGCAGCTCGCGCGCGTTGGCTCCAAACCACCCACACAGTTGTCGCGCCAGCTCGCCCGCCCCACTCACTTGGCCCTGTTCCCGGGCGCTCCGGGCAAACGCTCCAGCGCCGCACCCACCGCCTTCTTGACGGCCCCCCACGCCGCTCCCGGCGCCTTCACCACCGTGATCCACTCCTCATGAATCAACACGCTCTCGATCTCCGGAATCGCCATGAGCGCCGCCCCGATCGGGTCCGTTCTGTCGGGCGCCGCACCCTCCCGCGTCCGCGAGTACGACCGCATCCCCGCCGTCCCCGGCTGGGGACCATCCAAAATGCATTTGAGCGCATTGGGGTTGGGCGTCTCCACAAACTCGGCAATGTGTATTGGCATCGATATGGCTTTCTCGGGTCGGTCGTGCGTCCCGCCTCGTCTGGCCGATGGTACGGATGACCGATTTCCGCGGCATTTTCACTCCGGAACCCGCAGGCCCCTCGCCCGTCTTACCCACGGCGGGTGTAGACTGTCGCCAGCAGACGTTCACCCCCACTGGAGCGGCACGTGCGACCATTCGTCGGACTCTGGCAGCGCTTCGAAAGCCTTGTCGGGCGCATCGAGAACTACCCCCTCTGGGAAGTAGCCCTCGAGCTGGCGATCATTGGCGTCGTCGTCTACGCCGTCGTGCGCTTTGTGCAAGGCACCCGTGCCGCGGGCGCGCTCAAAGGCCTGCTTCTGCTGGTCGTCTTCGCCACCATCGTCTCGCGCGTGCTGGCCGCGGGCGGGGCCTTCGCCCGGCTCAGCTACCTCTACGACAAGTTCCTCGCCCTCTTCGCCATCGCCCTGGTCGTCATCTTCCAGCCCGAACTCCGCCGCGCCCTGGTGCGACTGGGCGAAACGCCATTCCTGCGCACCTCCCCGCGCGAGACCCGCTTCGTTGTCGACGAGATCGGCGCCGCCGTCGCCTACCTCGCCCGCGCCAAGTTCGGCGCCCTCATTGTCATCGAGCGCCAGATCGGCCTCACCGGCCTCACCGAGGGAGGCACGCCCATGAACGCCCTGCTCAGTGCCCGCCTCCTCCAGACGATCTTCTTCCCCGGCTCCGCCCTGCACGACCTCGCGGTCATCATCAAAGACCGGACAATTAAGTCCGCCGGCGTGCAGCTCCCCTTGGCCGAAGCCGCCGACATGCCCGACGCCTCGCTCGGCTCTCGCCACCGGGCGGCCCTTGGCCTGAGCAAAGAGTGCGACGCCATCATCGTCGTCGTCAGCGAAGAGACCGGCACGGTCCGCATCGCCGAGCGGGGCCAACTCACCGACCGGATGAACGCCGCCGACCTCCCCGACGCCCTCGAGGCCCGCCTCAACACCCGCCCGCTGCCCCTGCCCCGCGAGGCGGAGCGCAGCCGCGATGCTCGCAGCGAAGCGGAAGTCGCCCTCGACGATCACCACGCCGACCCTCATGCCGCCGAGCTGGGTGCCAACTCCCTCGCGCATGAGGATGACCACGCCGCCGAACCGAAAAAGGCCCGCTCGGCCTGACAGGACCCCTTCCCATGTGGGATCGCTTCAAAACCATCGCGGCCGTCGTCGCCATCACCTGCCTCATCTGGATCTTTGCCGAATCCGAAGGCCTGCGCACGCAAGAAGTTGAATTTCAGGTCCAGATCGACGCCGAACCCGGTGCCGATCGCGTGGTCGACATCCTCGACCAGCCCGCCCCGGGAAACGTCGTGCGCGTGACCGCCAGCCTTGACGGCTCGTCCGACGCCATCGACCGCGCCGAACGCCGCGCCCGCAAGGGCTCGATCCTCGTCAGCCCCGGCCTGCCCGGCTTCGTCAAAGACCCCGGCGAGCAAGTCGTCAACATGGTCAGCATGCTGAGCGTTCAGCCCGAGCTCAGCGGCCTTGGCCTCTCCATCAAAAAAACCGACCCCGAAAGCGTCAAGGTCTTTGTCGATACCACCGCCAGCCGCCAGCTCCCCCTCAAGCTCATCACCCCCGGGGGCGAGCTCGACGGCCCCGCCGACCTCAAGCCCGATCAGGTCACCATCTCCGCCCCCGCCGCCGTGCTCGCCAAGATCCCCCCCGGGGCCGCCGCCACCATCAACCTCGACGCCGACAGCTTCGCCCGCCTCGTCCCCGGCCGGCGCGAAACCCTGCTGAACCTGCGCATTCAGCCCCCCCCGGAAATCGAAAAGGCCCCGCGCGTCAAACTCAGCCCCGCCACGGCGGAAGTGAACCTCACCGTGCGCAGCCGCTCGACCTCGGTGCGCATCCCCAGCGTGCCGGTGCACATCCGCATCGCCCCCGCCGAGATGAGCAAGTTCGACGTCGAAATCCCCGAACAGGACCGCGCCCTGATCGACGTCACCGTCACCGGCCCCGCGGACTTCATCAAGCAGGTTGAATCCAAGGCCATTCCCCTCGTCGCCGAGGTTTCCCTCAGCTACGAAGAGCTTGAACGCGGCATCACGCAAAAAGACGCCGCCTTCACCCTGACGCCCCAGTTGCCCACACCCGTAAAGTTCGACGTCAACAACCGCACCGTGCACCTGAAGATCAAGCGGCGCGAAACCAAGAACTAGCCGAGCACCGCGTGGGGCTTTTGCTCCCCCTACCGGAACGGCACGTCGATCGAGAATGTAAACAGCCGCGTCCGGTCCGTCGATTCCTTCAGAATCGGGAAGCCGAAGTCAAATGCCAGAGGCGCCGGGCTGAGCTGCTGCACATAAATCCGCAGGCCCACGCCCACCGACAACC
>JBAZUW010000009.1:0-32053 GCA_041661205.1 Phycisphaerales bacterium | reverse complement strand
GCGTGAGAAAAAGGCTGTCCTAGAGAAGCTCGCGGCCCAAGAGGCCCAGATGTCGCGGGTGCTCGCCGATCTGGATGCCACGCGTCAGCGGGAGCAAGCGGCACGTCAAGTCGGTGCTGCCCTGGAAGCCGAACTTTCGGCCACGCGATCACAAGGTCAGCGGTCGGCCGATGTGCTTGGCTTCGACGAGAAGGCAACCCGCAAGCGACTGATCGACATGATGCTGATGGAAGCCGGGTGGGACGTTTCCAACAAGGACCTCGTTCGCATCGAAGAGCCCGTCAAGCACCAGCCGACCACATCGGGCGATGGCTTTGCAGACTATGCCTTGCTCGGTGAAGACGGCATACCTCTTGCTGTGGTCGAGGCCAAGAAGACTGCGGAGAACGCCGAGAGGGGCCGTCAACAGGCCAAGTGCTATGCGGACGGCTTTGAGAAGATGTATGGCCGCCGGCCAGTCATCTATTACACGAACGGATACGACGTGAGTATCTGGAACGACGCAGACGGCGAGCCTCCGCGGCAGATCTACGGATACCACTCACGGGACAGCATCCTCTATATGGTCTCTCGCCGCGAGCGTCGATTGCAGCCCAAGGAAGTGGCACCCGACCCGCGGATTGCGGATCGCATGTACCAGCTCGAAGCCATTAAGCGCGTGATCGAGCGATTCGCAGCAAGACACCGGCGGGCGCTGGTTGTCCAGGCCACGGGCACCGGCAAGACTCGCGTCGCTATCTCGCTCTGCGAGGCACTCATCCGAGCGGGCTGGGTTCGCCGAGTGCTGTTCCTCTGCGACCGCCGCGAACTCCGCCGACAGGCGAACAACACGTTTCAACAGTTCCTACCCGGAGAGCCTCGCACCTACGTCAGCGCCAACACATCTGCCGACCAGGAGCACCGCATTTACCTCGCCACCTACCCGGCGATGATGCAGTGCTTCGAGTCTTTCGATGTCGGGTTCTTCGATCTTGTAATCGCCGACGAGTCGCACCGCAGCATCTACAACCGCTACCGCGACCTGTTCCTCTACTTTGACGCCCTTCAGGTGGGCCTTACCGCCACGCCCGTGCAGTTCATCAGCCGCAACACATTCGATCTGTTCGGCTGCGAGAACGAGAATCCGACCGCGCTCTTCCGGTACGAGGACGCGATTAATCACATCCCGCCCTACCTCGTGCCTTTCAAGGTGAAGACGGTAACCACTGGTTTCCTGTCTCGTGGCATCAAGTATTCACAGATGACGCCTGAGCAGCGCGAGCAGCTCGAACAGCAGGAACGCGAGCCCGAAGCCATCGAGTTCGAGCAGCACCAGGTCGATAAGCAGATCTTCAACAAGGACACCAACCGCAAGATCATCCAGAACTTGATGGAACATGGCATCCGGGACAGCTCCGGGTCCCTGGTAGGCAAATCGATCATCTTCGCCCGCAGCCATGACCACGCCATCCTGCTTCAGAGTGTATTTGACGAGCTCTACCCGCAGTACGGCGGTCGAGTCTGCCGCGTCATCGACAACTACGAGCCTCGTGCTGAGGCACTGATCGACGACTTCAAGGACGCCAAGTCCGACCTTCGTATCGCGGTCTCGGTCGACATGCTCGACACCGGCATCGACGTGCCCGAGATCGTCAACCTGGTCTTCGCAAAGCCAGTTTTCTCGTTTGTCAAGTTCTGGCAGATGATCGGTCGCGGCACAAGGCTAAGTAAGGACCTGTTCGGGCCTGGCAAGGACAAGACAGAGTTCCAGATCTTCGATCACTGGGAGAATTTTGAGTACTTCGAGGAGACCTATCAGGAGACTGAGCCGGCGACGCAAACCTCCCTACTTCAACGGCTCTTCGATGCCCGCCTCGCCTTGGCGGACGCGTGTCTTCGCAAGCCCGACGGCGCTGCGTTCAACACGATCGCAGGCCTGATTGCCGCGGACATCGCCGACTTACCTGAAACCACGATCTCTGTACGTGAGAGGTGGCGGCAGGTAACTACTTGCAGGAATTCGGAGGTCATCAAGCGGTTTGACGCTGCCACCCGCGCCACGCTTTCGCAGGACATCGCGCCCCTCATGCAGTGGCGGGATATTCGTGGCGACAGCGCCGCGTACCAGTTTGATCATCTCATCGCCCTCGCCCAGACAGATTTGATGAAGGGAGCCGGGCGTTTCGCCGACCGTCGCGCCGAGGTCGAGGCCTGGGTTGCCGACCTTCAATACAACCTGAATCCCGTCCGTGAACGAGAAGAGGACATCCGCAAGGTCAAGTCCGCCGCGTTCTGGGACTCCATCACGCTCGCGTCGCTTGAGGATGTTCGCCAATCGCTCCGCGGCATCATGAAGTACCGCCAGCCGCGAACCAGCGATCGCCTTCCGGCAAAGATCATCGATGTCGCCGAAGATCCCGCCGGGCTCCAGAGCCGCGATCACAAGCCCAAGCTCGAAGGGCTGGAGTTCGTCGCCTATCGGCAGCGGGTCGAGGGCGTGCTCACCGAGCTGTTCGCCCAGAACGACACGCTGAAGCGAATCAAGGCCGGCCAGCCCGTCAGCGATGCTGACCTCAAGGCGCTGGTCTCGCTCGTGCTCACGCAACACCCCGATCTCGACCTCACTGACCTGACCGAGTATTACCCGGAAACCGCCGGCCACCTTGATCTGGCCATCCGCAGCATCATCGGCTTGGATGCCAAGGCGGTGCATGATCGGTTTGAGGCGTTTGTCCGCAAGCACCCGACGGTCAACTCGATGCAGATGCGGTTCCTTGACCTGCTCAAGAATCACATCGCCAAGTACGGCGCGATTGAGATCGGCCGCCTCTACGAGCAACCCTTCACCACCATCAGCGCCGAAGGTCTCGACGGTGTGTTCGAGGATGAAGCCCAGATCGACGAGCTCCTCGGCATCATCAACTCGTTCAAGCCGACTCAACAGCCTCCCAGCAAGGACACGAATCTCCAATGATCACCGGCCCCCTCCGCAGCAAGATCGACAAACTCTGGCTTGAGTTCTGGCAGGGCGGCATCACCAACCCCCTGACGGTGATCGAGCAGATCACTTTCCTGATGTTCATCCGGCTGCTGGACATTTCCGAGTCCCGCAACGAGAAGAAGGCCCAGCGCACCGGCAAGCCGTTCGATCGCCTCTTCAGCACCAAGCAGCAGCATCTCCGCTGGCACCAGCTCAAGAACCTCGGTGCCGACGCCCTCCTCAAGACCATGCGCGATGAGGTTTTCCCGCACCTCAAGGATATCGCCGGCGCTGAGTCCACCTTCGGCCGCTACATGAACGACGCCATGCTGATGATCCAGAAGCCCTCACTGCTCGTGAAGGCCCTGGAACTCATCGACGACCTTCCGCTTGACAAGGGCGACACCAAGGGCGATCTCTACGAGTATCTGCTCGGCAAACTCACCACCGCCGGCATCAACGGCCAGTTCCGCACGCCGCGGCACATCATCCGCCTCATGGTCGATCTCAAGGAGCCCAAGCCCACCGACCGCATCGCCGACCCGGCCTGCGGCACCGCGGGCTTCCTCGTTGCCTCGATGGAAAACTTGCTGGAGCGGTTCACCTCGCCCTCCGGGATCACCACCGAAACCGCCGAGAACGGTGAAAAGAACACCATCTACACCGGCGACCTCCTCGAACCCTACCGCAAGCACATCCAGTCGGACATGTTCCACGGCTTCGACTTCGACGTGACCATGCTCCGCATCGCGGCCATGAACCTCATGCTCCACGGCGTGGACAACCCCGCCATCGAGTACATGGACACGCTCTCCAACCGCTTCGTCGAGGACAAGAAACTCCACCGCTTCGCCAAGGACCACTTCGACCTGGTCCTGGCCAACCCGCCCTTCAAGGGCACGCTCGACTACGAGGCCGTCGAGAGCGGGCTGCTCCGCACCGTCAAGACCCGCAAGACCGAACTGCTCTTCCTAGCCCTCATCCTCCGCATGCTCAAGCTCGGCGGCCGCGCGGCGGTGATCGTGCCCGACGGCGTGCTCTTCGGCTCCTCCAACGCCCACACCGACCTGCGCAAGGCCCTCATCGACGACAACCAGCTCGAGGGCATCATCAAACTCCCCGCGGGCGTCTTCAAGCCCTACGCGGGCGTCTCCACCGCCATCGTCATCTTCACCAAGGGCGGCAAGACCAAGGATGTCTTCTTCTACGACGTGCAGGCCGATGGTTTCTCGCTCGACGACAAGCGCGACGCGATCGCCGACAACGACCTGCCCGATGTGCGCACCCGCTGGGCCAAGCGCAACCCCAAGAAGGACACCGACCGCAAGGCCAAGGCCTTCTTCGTGAGCGTGGAGGACATCCGCGCGGCGGAGTACGACCTCTCCATCAACCGCTACCGGGAGACGGTGTACGAAGAGGTCAAGTACGACAAGCCCACGGAAATCCTCAAGCAGCTCAAGAAGTTGAACGAGGCCGAGGCGAAGGATCTGGCTGAGTTGGAGGGGATGCTCCGTTGATCGCACTCGAAGCCCCCAAACTGTGGACCGAAACGCGGCTCGATGAAGTTGCCGACATCGTGCGGGACATTGTTGATCCGTTCAACATCGCCAACGGCACGACGTATGTCGGGCTGGAGCACATGGAGAGTTCCGGCGACTTCGTGGACGTCGGCCCCGTGTCAAACGGGGAGCTGGCCAGCGCGAAGTTTCGCTTCTCGCCCGAGCATGTCCTCTTCGGCAAGCTGCGGCCATATCTGCGGAAGGTCGCGCGTCCGACGTTCTCAGGCGTGTGCAGCACCGACATCCTGCCGATCAAGCCGAAGCCCGGCATCAGCCGCGATTACCTCTATCACTACCTCCGCCATCCTCGCATCACTGAGGAAGCAACGCTTCGGTGCGCGGGCGCGAACCTGCCGCGCCTCAGCCCAAGCCAACTGGAGAGTTTCCCGTTCCTCGTCCCATTCCCCGACGACCCGCGTCGGAGCCTCGCCGAGCAGAAGCGGATCGCGGCGATCCTGGACAAGGCCGACGCCATCCGCCGCCGCCGCCAGTCGGTGCCAGAGCAGTATCGAGACCTGATTGTCTCTCGCTTTGATGATGCATTCGGCGACCCAATCGCGAACACGCGGGGCTTCCCAACCAAACCGCTTGAGGAGTTAGTTGGGACCGAGCGCCCGATCAGCTACGGCATCCTTATGCCAGGCCCCGACACTTCCGGCGGCGTGCCGTACGTGCGTGTCGCGGAGATGCGGGATGAACGGATCATTCTCGAATCAATCCGACGCACAACGCCCGAGATGCACGAGCAATACCGGAGGTCAACGATCCGGCCCGGGGACATTCTGTTGTCGATTCGCGGGCACGTTGGCCGCCTGGCGATGGTCCCGAAGGCGCTCGACGGCGGGAACATCACCCAAGATACCGCTCGGTTGGCGATCAAAGACCCGGATCTCGCTGTTTTCGTGTTCTGGCTGCTCGACACGCCGCACGCACAGCGATGGATGCAGAGCTACGTCCGTGGCGTCGCCGTGAAGGGCATCAACTTGGGCGACGTGAAGCGCTTACCGATCATGCTCCCGCCGCCCAAAGCAATCGCGCAGTTTGCGAAGTTCGCCCGCACCGCGTTCGACGCGCAAGGCGAGGCAATCGCCGTGACGAAGTACGCCGACGATCTGTTCAACGCCCTCGTCCAGCGCGCCTTCCGCGGCGAACTCTGACCGTAGCCCGTTCCACGCACGCCGTAGACCCTTCGACGACGACCGCAGAAGGGTCTACGCCCATCGTCTGGGCCTGGAGCCAGCGCTTCGGGTAGCCCGATAAACTCGTCAAGAATCCGAAAGAACCTGCAAACTTGCCTCTGTCCTACGGCGTAGTACAATGAACCTGACTTTTGTCGAAACCAGAGTGTTCACGGCCCGATGGCATAACCGTATGGACGATGAGCGGCTCAGGGCGCTTCAGAACGGTCTGCTGGCTACTCCAGATCAGGGTGATCCGATACCGGGGTGCAGCATTTTGAGGAAGCTGCGGTTCGGTGACGAGAGCCGCGGAAAGGGCAAGCGGGGTGGTGTTCGGGTGATATATGTGCATACGCCGGAAGTTAGCCGGGTCGACTTGGTGACGGTGTACGGGAAGGACGAAGCAGACGACTTGTCGAAGGATGAGGTAAAGACGCTGTGCAAGGTAGCCAAACTCCTTCGGGCGGAGGCCACGGCAAGGGCGAAGCTCGGCAAGGCGACGCGAAAGGGCTAGGGACATGAAGAAGGAACCGGACTACGAAAAGTTGAGCGTGTTCGAGCAACTGATCGAAGGCCTGAAGGACAGCGTCGCGCACGCACGTGGCGAACTGAACCTCAAGACCACGACGCTGCCCGCGCCCGCGCCGGCACTCTCCAAGAAGCGAGTGGTGGCGATCCGCAAGAACGCGGGGATGTCGCAGGCGGTATTCGCGAGCTTCCTTAACGTGCCGAAGAAGACGCTTCAAAGTTGGGAACAGGGTGCCCGGAAACCCAAAGCCGGCGAGGCGCGGCTGCTCCAGGTGTTTGGGGTCGCGCCTGAACAGATGGTGAAGATCTTGGGTGAGGCTGAGAAAGCCACTCTCGGTCGTACTCAGCGACCTGCGCGCCCGCGCGCAAGGACCCTTGCATAGGTCCAGAACAGGGCGAAGCCAATCTCTCAGTCAACAAGCCCAACTCCCCGGCACGGCGCCGCGCTCCGGGCACGCCCGTTGAGTTGACCGTCGGCCCTCTTCAGACCGGCCAGCCAGAACTCAAGTTGAACTGCACAACCCCAGCGGCATGCAGGGGACGGTGTACGAGGTGAAGCGGCGGGTGGGCGCGACGGGTGCGTTTGGCTACGTGGGCTCGACGGGCGTAAAGATGTTTGCCGATGACACGGTGGCGGCAGGTTCGCCCAGCGTGACGTATGAGGTGACGGCGATCCGCAGCACCCAACGCGGCAACCCCGGGCAGTTCACGGTGAGCTTCGGCGTCGGTGGGCCGGGGCTGACGATTGCGAGCGTGACGGAGGGGACGGGGCAGATGAAGATGGCGGCGTAATCGAAGAGATGCGATGCAGGGGCTTCGCCCCCGCACCCCCATGAAGGCAAAGACGGCCCCGGTTCAGCGATGAGCCGGGGCCGGTTTCGTTACAGCCCGTCGGCTTTGGGCTTGAAGCCCGCTTCTTCAAGGTGTCTGAATAGGTCCGTACGGACTTCGTCAACACGTTCCTGGAAGGGAATGTAGATCAAGCCAGAGATGTCGCTTGGTAGTTCAATCGATTTCTTGTGAAGGATCGCCGTATTTCGCCTTCCCAGGCGAGCGAGCACCATCCCCAGTTCAAGGATGACATTCTGTCGCGCCCGGTACTTCTTGTCTTCGGGATGCCCCGCCTTGTTGCCCTCGTCGTCCGGGGTCAGAAGGACGCACGCGAATCCCACATTGCTGCGCTCACCCAGGTACTTGTCCAACTTCTCGATGATCGTGTCCCCGCCGCCTGTGATACGGGCCAGAATGATGGGGTTGAGGCCCATTCGCCGGAGCAGCAGCTCCAGTTGATCTCGAACTGGCTCGTCGTGCCCATAGACGACAAAGATGTCCTTCGACAATCCCGGAAGCAGAGCGGGAATCACCGTGGACGTGTTCCCGTCGGCAAGGGGACTCACGGTCGTCGAGGCCGGGTCATTTCCAGTTTCCGCCCAAGACTTGATCTGCGAGGACAAAGCCGTCGCGGTGCCTTGGACCACGAGATTGCCCTTTTTTTCGTACCAGTTAATGACCTCGCCGCCTTTGCACCGAAACGAAACCCCGTGGGGAATCGCCGATTCCTTGGGAAGCGCGTTTCGCTGCGTCAAGAACGCCCGTACATCTTCAATCGTCGGCATGATCCGTCATCATACAACGAGTGAGAGGCGGGCAGGCAACCAGAACATCACCTTTCTGGCTGCGGCGAGATGCTGAACAACTGCGCATGTCCTCGCACAACCGCGTTTGTGCCTACCCACCGCTCTGGTCTCGCCCCGCGTTTTCCGCCTTTGGCACGGGCGTTGCAATCACGCCCTGCATGAACAACTCGACGAACACGATCCAATGCCCAAAGTGCCAGACCAAGATCGAGATCACCAAGGCGATGACCGCCCAGGTCGAAAGCCGCATCCGAGAGGAACTCGAAGGCGAGGTTGACGCCAAGAAGGCCGCCCTCGACAAGGAGACCCAGAGGCTTGCCGATCAAGGCAAGTCACTGGCGAAGCAGAAGGCGGCCCTGGAGAAGGCGGAGAGCGAGGTAGACCAGAAGGTGAAGGATGGCGTCGAAGCCGCCGTCGCCGCCCAGCGTGCCGCGATCGTCGCCCAGGCTCGCAAGAAGGCCGAGGCGGATCTGGCCGAGGAGCGCCAGGCCGACTCGGAACGGATCACCGAACTGGAGGGGAAGCTCAAGCAATCCAAGCAGACCGAGCTCGACCTGCGCAAGCGGGAGCGGACGCTTGAAGAAGAGAAGGCATCGCTGGAGCTCAACGTCGCCCGTCGCGTGAAGGAAGAGACGGATGCCATCCGCATCGCAGCCAAGAAGCAGGCGGACGATGAGCATCTCCTCAAGGACAAGGAAACGCAGGAGCAGAACGCCGCGCTGCGCCGGCAGGTGGAGGACCTCAAGCGGAAACTGGAGCAGGGTTCGCAGCAGGCCCAGGGCGAGGCGCTGGAACTGGTTCTGGAGGATGTGCTGACGCGGGCATTTCCCCGTGACGAGGTGATGCCGGTGAAGAAGGGGGTGCACGGAGCGGATGTGCTTCAGAAAATCATGGACTCGTCCGGGCTGGAATGCGGGAGCATCCTGTTCGAATCGAAGAACGCCCGCAACTGGAGCCCCGCCTGGTTGCCCAAGCTCCGCGAGGACCAGCGCGACGCCAAGGCGGTGATCGCGGTGCTTGTCACCGAAGCCATGCCGCCCGACACTCAGCACATCGCACAGATCGACGGAGTGTGGATCTGCACAAAGGCGTGTGTGGTCGAGCTGGCGCGGGCGTTGCGGGCCGGGCTCGTGGAAGTCGCCAAGGGGCGGCAGGCGGCGGACGGCAAGCAAAGCAAGGCCGAACGGACATACGAGTTTGTGACCGGGACTGAGTTCCGCCAGCGGATCGCCGGCATGGTTGAGCCACTGCTCGCCTTGCGCAAGGGACTCGACAAGGAACGGGCCGCGATGGAGCGGATCTGGGCGGCACGCGAGGAGGAAATCAAGGCCGTCGTCTGTGGGATTTCGAGCCTTTATGGCAAGTTCCAGGGGATCGTCGGTTCTACTACCCTACCCACGCTGGAGCAGATGGACCTGCCCCGGCTGGAGGCTGGCGCGACCCACAACGGGAAGGCGTCCGGCTGAGCCGTGCCCCCTGCCCCATCGAACGTCCTGCCGGAGGAACACAACCTTGATTACTGCCATCGAGATCGAGAACTTCAAGGCCTTCGGCGAGCGTCAGCGCATCGAACTCCGGCCTATCACGCTGCTCTTCGGCCCCAACAGCGGCGGCAAGAGCAGCGTGACGCACGCCCTGCACTACCTGCGCGAAGTGCTGTTGCACCGGAATCTGGATGCCCACCGTACCCGCTCCGGCGGGGAGTCGCTTGATCTGGGCGGTATTCGGAACTTCGTACACGGCCGCAAGATCGGCACAGCCATCCGACTGAAGGCGGAGTTCACCCTCAGTGGCGCAGAACTGCCGGCCTACCCGTGGTACGGGGCGGAGATCGAGGCAGAACTCTACGAGGACGCGACGGAAAGCGTGCGCGGTCAGATTTCGTCCGCTGGAGTCGAACTGGAAATCGACTCGGAGGATCGCCCGACCGTTCGCTCGTGCAATGTCTGGTTGAATGGCGAGCACTTTGCAGAGTTCTGGATGCCTCGCGAACGACCTCATGCGGAGGTCAGGCGTATCAACTGGCTACACCCATGCCTTCTGCTTGAAGCAGCCGATCGCGAGATGGCGACGCTTCACCGAGCAATTCTGACGATCCAGGCAAAGCTCGAGGAGGTCTACCGCGCGAAAGGCAAGGACGAAGAACTCGAGCGATTGCTCAAGGAGAAGCAGGACGCGGCACGCGACATTCCCGGTGCGCTCGCTTCGATGTACGAACAGGCCGGCGGCACGCCTGCGAAGGACACCGTCATCGTGGTGCCACAGCCGGTCGGGCCGGTTCCGCACTTCGAGAGCCGCATTGCCGTCCCAGCTGCGGCGGGCGTGGGCGCTTCCGACACCGCCCAGTTTGAAGCGCTGCTGTCGATGCTGCTCTTTGGGCCGGCCGTTGTTCTGAGCGATCGATTGCGGGAGCTCAGATACGTTGGTCCTCTTCGCACGATGCCGCCGCGGCAGTTCGAGCCTCGTGATCGATCGGGGCGGAGCCGTTGGTCGACTGGTCTCCAGGCATGGGAACTGCTTGCGCATGGCCAAGAGATGACCCCGGCTCGTCGAGAAGGTGAGGGATCGTTGCTCGAAGAGGTCAGCAGGTGGCTCGAGGCCGAGGATCGCTTGGACACCGGCTATCGGCTGGAGCGCGAGGAGTTCAAGCAGGTGCCGTCCAACATCGCTGCGATGGTCTCCGATTCCGAGTTTACCGATCGCATCGAGATTCTGGCAGAGACGATTAAGTCCCTGCCGGACCAAGCCCGGATCGTGCTCCGGGACGTCGGGCGGAACCTCTTGCTACAACCGCAAGACGTTGGTGTGGGTCTTTCTCAGATCGTCCCGGTGATTGTGGCGCTGCTCGATCCGGGCGGACCGCTTGTGGCGCTGGAACAGCCGGAGTTGCATCTGCATCCACGGCAGCAAGCGGCTCTCGGCGATGCGATCATCAAAGGGATGACCGCAACGCCGAATCGAGCGCTGCTGATTGAGACCCACAGCGAGCACGTCATTCTGCGACTGCTGCGGCGGATTCGTGAATCGACCTCAGGAGAGGCGACTCGCGAAACTGCTCTGCGGCCGGAACAGGTCTCAGTCGCGTATGTTCAGCCGGAAGGTTCGAACGCCGTAGTGACGGCAATCCCGGTATCCCCGGAGGGCGATTTCACCCGAATATGGCCTAACGGCTTTTTCGCCGAAAGAGTAGAGGAGCTGCTCTAGACCATGATTCACGAGTTCGCCATCGAACCAGAACTAGCCGCGACGTGGGGCCGCCCTGCGGAGTTTCGGTATTTCGTCAGAGCATTCGGCCTTGGGACGCCGCGGATATTCTCGCGGTACCCGAACAGTTGGAAGCGGCTCGTTTGGGAGGCCTCAAGGCCCGACAGCGACCTTGAGCGAAAGCGGCTCGAAGAGATGCTCGCGCAGCTGTCGCACGTAATGGTGAAACGCGGTGCTGACTTTGACCCAAACTTGGCTTGGCTGCGGAATGTGGTGAGGGAGCACGCACGCATCCCGTTTTCGGGCATTCTCACTCGCGATGGTAACGCCGAAGGGCCGGTCATTGGGGCGGAGCACTTGACCAGTTCGACGGCATGGAACTGCCCAAGCGGGCTCACCTGCTCCCGTACCTCCGCCGCGTTCGCCGCCGCGCTGACTCCGCTCTTACGGGTTTGTCGCAAAGTGGCGTTTATTGACCCTTACTTCGGACCCGAGAAGTCTCGCCATCGGCGCCCACTTCAAGCCTTCCTGCGTGCGTTGACGGATCAGCGTCCCGGTACTCCACCGGATGAGGTTATTTTGATGACTTCGATGGAAAAGAATGGTACGGCTGATTTCTTTCTCGCCGAGAGTCAGCGGCAACTTCCAGGCTTGATCCCGCAGGGCATGACTGTTGTTCTGCGGCGATTGAAGGAACGCGTCGGAGGGGAGAAACTCCATAATCGATACGTACTGACGGACATCGGCGGCATTCTGTTCGGCGTCGGTCTCGACGAGGGTGATCCCAGCCATAGCGACGACCTCAGTCTTCTGAGTGCCGATCAGTATTTGCTGCGTTGTCGACAGTACCTCGGTCCGTCGTTGGAGTTCGACACGCCGGAGCCCGACATACGTCTTGCTGGCAGCGCGTAGGAGTCGTGGTATGTTGAGTTGAGTGAACGGCAGCTCAAAGGAGGAACCCAGTTATAACCTGCACACGAATCCACCAACTGTGAAAGTCCGGAAATGCCTCGGAGCGACCAAGGCTAACAGATCTAATTGCAAGCATTTGACTTCGATGTTGATCATCCATCGCCTAGCTACGTAGCGCGATGCCCAGAAGGGGAACTTGAAACATGTCGACCCAGCGGTATTCTGTTGCTCCCCATCCCATCGAAACGCTCTTGACGTGGGTCAAGTCCGGCGAGATCGCCATCCCTGAGATCCAGCGGCCCTTCGTTTGGGAGGCCGCCAAGGTTCGCAACCTGCTCGACTCGCTCTACCAGGGCTACCCCGTCGGCTATCTGATCTCGTGGAGGAACCCCAACGTCCGCCTCAAGGACGGATCTACCTCCGCCGGCAAGCGCATCCTCATTGACGGTCAGCAACGCGTCACCGCCCTGATGGCCGCGCTGCTCGGCCGCGAGGTTCTCACCGAAGACTACGAAACTGTTCGCATTAAAATCGCCTTCAACCCGCAGATCGAGAAGTTCGAGGTTTCGACCCCGATCATCGGGAGGGACCCAGCCTGGATTGGCGATGTCTCTGCCATTTTCGCGCCTGACGCCAAGATGCTCCAGGTCACGCGAGCCTACGCAAACGCCAACCCGGGCGTGGACGAGGACGCCACGTTCACCACGCTGGAAAAGCTTCGCAAGATCATCAACAACCACGTCGGGATCATTGAACTCGCCGAAGACCTCGACATCGAGACTGTCACCGAGATTTTCATCCGCGTGAACTCCGCGGGCGCCCGATTGGATCAGGCCGACTTTGCCATGTCCAAGATCGCCTCCAACGAGAAGTACGGCGGCAACTTGCTCCGCAAGGCCATCGACTACTTCTGCCACTGCGCAAAGGCGCCGGACCACGTCTCCCGCATCGAGAAAAACGACAAACCGTTTGCCAGCTCGGATTATTTTCTGGCCATGAAATGGCTCAAAGACGTCAACGACGACATCTACGACCCCGCCTATACCGACATGCTGCGCGTCGCCTTCGCCAGCGAGTTCCGGCGCGGCAAGCTCCAGGACCTCGTGGCTCTCCTCTCGGGCCGCAACTTTGAGACCAAGGTCTACGAGGAGGCTATCGCCGAGGAGTCATTCGGGCGCCTCAAGAAGGGCGTGATGGCGTTCGTGAACAAGACGCACTTCGATCGGTTCACGATGATCATCCGCTCGGCGGGGTTCGTCACCGCCGACCTCATCGGCGCACAGAACAACCTCAACTTTGCCTACATCCTGTATCTCCGTGGGCGGGCGCAGGGTCTGCCTGCTGCGGACCTCGAACGCACGGTGCGCCGATGGTATGGGCTCTCGCTCCTCACTGGCCGATATTCAAAGGGCAACCCGGAGACCGGTATCGACTACGACATCCGGCAGATCGAGGCCCAAGGCATCGAGAAGTACTGCGACGCCACCATCAAGGCGGGGCTCTCTCCCAACTACTGGGACACGCTGCTTCCCCTCGAACTCGACACTGCCTCGTCCAACAGTGCACTCTTCCTGGCCTACCAGGCAGCCCAGGTAAAAGGTGGTGACCTTGGGTTCCTCTCCCGTGACATCAGTGTCGATGCCCTGCTCAAGCATCGGGGCGATGTGCATCACGTTTATCCCAAGAAACATCTCAAGGGAATGGGCAAGGGTCGCTACGAGTACAACCAGATCGCCAACTTCGTGCTTGCCCAGAGCGAGATCAATATCGCCATCGGCGACAAGGCCCCGGAGGCCTACTTCGCCGATCTGGCCAAGCAGGCCGACGGTGGCAAGAAGAAGTATGGCGGCATTACGGAGGAGAAGGAGATGCGGGCCAACCTCCGCATGCACTGCCTGCCCGAATCTCTACTGGATGGAGATGTGCCAGAATACGAAGAGTTCTTGGCCCAGCGTCGCGTGCTCATGGCCAGAAAAATCCAGAAGTGGTACTCAAGCCTGTAGACAAGTGCGTGTAAGGCTGATGCCTCCGGGAGTGGGCAAATGCCCTGAAGAGCCGCCGATCGAGCTTGATCTCCTATGCGCACGGGCTCAACGCACCCGCGGCGCCACCCACCCTATGGCGTCGGATTCGGGCGCGGCCGCCGGCTGGCGCATTGCTGGCTTGGCAGCGCCAACCGTACCTGTCCCGAGGACCTGGGTGGGACGGACCTGTTCACCCGTCGAGAATCAAGCCGGCTCCGGCACCGTCCGTTTCCGAAGCTGATCGGGGTGACGAGAATGCGCCAAGGCGGTGTCGTATGTGATGTCGCCGGCCTGGTACAGGTCCAGCAGGGCCTGGTCGACCGTCGTCATCCCATACTTGCGGCCTTGCTGTATCTCGCTGTAGAGCTGGTGCTCGTCCTGCTCGCGGATGCGGTGCCGCACCGCGTGCGTGCCGACCAGGAGCTCGCAGCACAGCACGCGGCCCTTGTTGGCGGCGCGGGGCAGCAACTGCTGGGCGATAACGCCTTGGAGCGAAGCGGCGAGCATGTAGCGGATTTCGTTTTGGCGACCTTCCGGGAAGGCTGAGATCAGCCGCTGGACGACGTCGGGCGCTCCGGGCGTATGCAGCGTGGCGATGACGAGGTGGCCGGTCTCGGCGGCGGTGAGGGCGGTGTAGATCGTGTCGGCGTCCCGCATCTCGCCAACGGCGATCACGTCCGGGTCTTGCCGCAGCACGTGCCGCAGGGCGGTGCTGAAGTCGGTCACGTCCACCAGCAGCTCCTGCTGCACGATGATGGCCCGCTTGAAGTTGTGGACATACTCGATGGGGTCTTCGATGGTGATGATCTTGCAGGCACGCTCGGCGTTGATGAGGTCGAGCATGTAGTGCAGGGTCGTGGTCTTGCCCACGCCGGTGGGGCCCGTGAGGATGACCAGGCCGTGGGGCTTGCGAGCCAGCTCTTCCACGATGGCGGGCAGGCCCAGGTCGCGTCGGGTGCGAACCGTCAGCTCGCTCATTCGAATGGAAAGCTCGTTGCGTCCATTGCGGCGGTACACCGTCACCCGTGCCCGGCCGGTATCCGGATACACGAGCGACACACATAGTTGCCAGGTTCGGTCGAGGCGTTCCTTGTGCTCGGGGGAGAGGGCCTTGCCGAGCATCTCGTCGATCGCGTCGGCCGTCAGGGCTTCTCCCTTGGCGGCGACGATCTCGCCGTGCAAACGGAGCAATGGCGGCATGCCAGCGAGGACGTGAACATCGCTGGCGCCGTGCCGCCGAGCCGCGGCCATCAAATCGCGAAGATTCATCCGCTGAACCATCCTTTCACTTTGCGAAACAGACCGGCCCCGTGGCTGGTGTGGTCGAGTCTTGTGAGCAGTTGCCGTGATCGCTGGTCCTTCGGGTCAAGTTCGATGGCCCGGGCGCAGGCATCGCGGGCGTGGCCGATGTTGCCGAACGCGTTCATCACTTCCGCGCGGACGAACCACGCGTAGGGCTCTGTGGGGGCCTGGGTGGTGGCACGGGAGACAAACTCGGCGGCCGCCCCGACCTTGCGATGAAACAGATAGACCCGCGCGACGACAATCGCGTCGAACCAGTCGGCCCCTTGTTCGGCAAGGGCCTTCTCGAAGCAGTCGCGGGCGCGGGGCTCGGCGGTCGCGAGCATGACTTCGCCCCGCACGGTCCAGCGATAAGGGGAGGACCCGGGTGACTGGATGGACGCATCACTGCACATGAGTGCGGCCCGTGAGTCCGGCTGGCGAAGGCAGGCCTGGGCTTTGCCTGCCAAGAGCTCACCGTTGTTGCGGAAGAGTTCGAGGGCCTTATCGCTCCAGAGCCGCGCCTCGGCGAACTCCCCGAGTTGCACGAGCATTTGCACCTGGCCGACCCACGCGGCCACTCGCGACCGGTCTTCGCGAAGGGCACGGGTGAATAACTGCAGGGCGGGCTCGAAGTCGCCTCGGCGGTAGGAACGCTGCGCCTCGGCAAAGTAGTGATCGGCCCCGCGGACTTGCTCGCCCCGCAGCGTGGGGGACGTCTGAGCCTCTGCCTCCGGGCGGCCGAGTTCGAGCCGTGAGAAGCGTCCGTTCATGGTGTGGGCTCCAGACTGGGGGCTGATGTGGGCACTGGGCTTGGCGTGGAGCCGAGCACAGCCATGCGGCGAAACGGACGCCAGCGGATGAGCACTCGCCCCAGGATGTCGTCGCTGCGCACCTGGCTGGCGGACGAAAGAAGCTCGCTCGTTTGTGCCTGGTCCATGTGATAGACCTGCATGACAAGCGTTGAAGGCACGATGAAGTAGCACCCCTTGGGAAGCACGAGATTGCACGAAAAGGCGCGAAAACCTGGGCGGATCGGCAGATCCGCCGCAGAGACCGGAGCCCCGTTTACTTTGATGGTGGCCCCTTCGACCTCGATGTGATCACCTGGCAGGCCGATGATCCTCTCGACACCAAAGCCGTCACGGGCGTTGATGTTGGTGTACCCGGCGCGGAGCGAGTCGCCGCGAACGCGATACAGCACGATGTCGCCCCGCTGGTAGGCCGTGGGGCGAAGCGCGGGTCCCGTGGTGAGGAGCAAGTCGCCATCGACGAGTAATGGCCCGGAAAGAATGCCGTCGGCCTGAAACGGCGTCACAAGCCTTTGCAGCATAACGCCCGCGGGCAGGTAGATAAACGCATTCAGGCATACCCAGATGAACAGACCGGTGCCCATACGAGCCAACACGTTCATCTCGATGAGCCGCCGATTCAGAATGAGGTTGATCGCCAGACCGTGCCAGCCGACGACGGCGAAGTAGGCCGTCCAGCCGAACGGTCCTCCCATGAGGGCCGCCGCCACAAGCATCAGCCCAAGCCACACCCAGGTGAGAAACCACCCCAGCCGCCGCTGGCCCCGATGCCGGTGGGCCCAGCCGGGCACGATGGACCGCAGCAGCGGCGCGACACTGACGTCGTTGAGCACCGACGCGCCCAGGCGGCGTGAGGCGTTCGCGAGCCGGTAGTCGATGTGCGACGCGATGATCTCCAAGCGGCTGCGAAACCGCAGAGGGATCACCGTCGTGCCCGCCCGAGGGGGCGTCACGTCAATCGACCCAAAGTCCAGCACGCTCGTGCAGCGGGCGCACGTGCGTTGGCCGGGGATGTTATTGAACTCGCAGTTCGGGCATTGCATGCGTGGGCTCGTGAGGCCTGTGCCGCCTTAGCGCGTGACCCGTGCCTGAGTTTGCGTGGTGATGCGCACCTGGCCCCCGGCGTGGTATTCCGGCGTCAATTCTCGGCTCTCCTCCTTGCCCACGATCTCCGCGATCATGTCCGTCAGGCGCATGCACTCTTCGCCGGAGACGCCCGAGACCTTGACGGTGACCTTGCCGGACTTATCGATGCGGATGTCAAACGTCGGCTTTTTCATGTGTGGTTCCTTAGGGTGGGTTGGACTTGCTGAACGACGCGACAAGAAGCCAAGGCTCAGCCCCCGAGGCGCACCCGCATCTGGATTGACTGGTCCTGCTGCACCGACTCTTCGACAACCTCGTAGTCGCGGGCAATCAGCTCGGCCACCAGCCGGTGATACGCGAACTGCTGGACAATGCGTCCGGCGACTTCCTGGCCGATCTGCTCCAACTCAGCCTTGGATTGGCCTTCCCCGGTCACGCACAATGTGACGGCCCCGCGCTCATCGCGGCCCACAACGATCTCGATGTTGCCGCGTGTGATGACGATCCGCTCGTCGCTGCCGAGTTGCTCTTCCAGCACTTCGCTGTTGGGGACTTCGGTTTCTACCTTGCGGCGGCGCGGCCCCTCATGGTCGTTCTCTGCCGCCAACTCGGGAACGGTGATGTTGAACCCCATTGAGGCCGCAGCCCCCGCCACGGCTGCGGCCACCGCCGGCCACGCGCTGATGATCACCGGTGAAATCACACTGACACTGCTCATGGCAAACCTCCTGGCGGCCGACCTTCGGGCCGCGGCGAACGTGGGCGGGGACTACGGCGGTGGTTACAACTCCAACTTGCGCCCGCCCATGACCTCCGGGCTGGGCTCTTGCGTTTGGACCTTTGGCGAAGCGAAACGGGCGCGGCCTTCCGCCCAGTGCCGCAACGAGCCGATCTTTTCGCTCATGGTGCGGGAGAGGGGCACGGTTTCGGCCAGGGACTTCTCAATGTCTGCGGTGCGCAACTCGCCACTGCGGTAGAAGACGTCGTAGAGGGCGCTGATGACCGCCTGCTCGATCTCGGCGCCACTGAAGCCTTCGGCGGCCCGGGCCAGGCGGTCGATGTCGATGTTCTGGGCGTTGCGCCCGCGCTTCCCGACGTGAATCTCGAAGATGCGCCGGCGCTCGGCCAGCGAGGGAAGGTCCACAAAGAAGATCTCGTCCAGGCGGCCCTTGCGGAGCAACTCCGGGGGCAGGTGCGAGATGTCGTTGGCGGTCGCGAGCACAAATACCGGCTTGTCCTTCTCGCTGAGCCACGTGAGGAAGGTGCTCATCACGCGGGCGCTGGTGCCCCCGTCGGCCCCGGCTGATCCCGTGGACCCCGCGAAGGCCTTGTCGATCTCGTCGACCCACAGAATCGCCGGCGCGATGCTCTCCGCCACGGCGATGGCCCGCCGGATGTTCTGCTCGGATGAGCCCACCAGGCTGGAAAACATGCGTCCCATGTCGAATCGCAACAGGGGCATGTTCCAGGTTCGGCTTACGGCCTTGGCACACAAGCTCTTGCCGCAACCTTGCACACCGACCAAGAGCACGCCCTTGGGCGAAGGCAACCCGAAGGTGCGGGCCTTCTCGGAGAACGCAAGCGACCGGCGAACCAACCAGTCCTTGAGTTCGCTCAGCCCGCCCACGTCGTCCAGGCCGTCGCTGGTCTCGCAATATTCGAGCAGCCCGCTCTTCTTGATGATCTGCTGCTTCTCCGCGAAGACCGTCGACACGTCCTTGCCGTCAAGGGTGCCGTCGTTCACGAGAGTTTTGGCAAGCACGTTTTCGGCTTCTTGCAGCGTGAGCCCGCCCGCGGCACGAATCAGTCCCTCGCGCCCCGAGTCGTCGAGATCGACCTTGAGCGACGCGTGTTCCGCGACGTCATCGATGATCTTGTCGAGCAGGCCGCCAAGCTCGGCAGCGCCGGGGAGCGGGTAGTCGACCACCGTGATGTCCTTTTGGAGCTCGGGTGCAAACTCCATCAGGGGCGAACAGATGACCAGTGTCTTGTAGCTGTCGGCAAGCGCCCGGGCGACATCGCGGACTTTGCGGATGGTCGGGCGGTTGCAGGGTTGGTCGGGGCGGAGGAACGCGTTGAGATCGTGGAACAGATAGATCGCCGGGTCCTTGTGCTCCATCACCACGTTGAGCGCGTCCACCGGGTCGAGCACCGGCTTGCCCTTGGGCCCGACGCCCGCAACGGGGTTGCTCGACGTGGCGTCACGCAGGCCCGACGTGACGGTCCACACATGAAGCTGCTTGGAGCGGCGTTTGGCGATCTCGCGAAGATGAGCCTCGACACGGGCTTCCTCCCAGCTCACGACGTACACCACCGGGTAGCGGGCGCGGATGAGCAACTCGAGCTCTTCGCGCCCCGTCGACACAGCCGGTAGCTCGGCCGCTTTCACGGCGGGTGAGTCATGGCTCGGGGGCGTGGGCCGGGGAGTCGCTGCCTTGGGAGCACCATTGCTCGTCATTGCGGTCGAGTTCAGGGTCATGTCGCACTCCTTGAGCCGGATTCAGAATCAAGCTT
Source organism: Phycisphaerales bacterium (assembly GCA_041661205.1). Taxonomy (GTDB): domain Bacteria; phylum Planctomycetota; class Phycisphaerae; order Phycisphaerales; family UBA1924; genus RI-211. The sequence goes on along the minus strand of JBAZUW010000009.1, from coordinate 12,359 downwards.
TGCGTCGGCCGTGTCGAGGTTCAGCTTCGCCAGAGCTGCGGCGCGGGAGACCAGTGAGGCGTCGCCGGGTGCCAACGCCAGCGCCACCGGCAGCATCGCCGGCGGAATGTCGTGGAAATAGACCTTGCCATCGGCCCCAACGCGAATGGTGACCACGAGGTCTGATCCGCTGTCGCGTCTCGCGAGCATGGGCCGGATGGTGTGGGCTTGGCCTGCCGGTGTTTCGCTCACAGCAACGCTCCTTCGTGAGTGAGCTTGACCGAGGCCAACACGCCAGCGGCGGCGTGCCGATCGGCCTGGCTCAGCAGCCCGGCGAGTTCGGGGTACGCCGCGGGCGCGCTGGGCGCCCGCCACGCCGGCACATAGCTGTCCATCAAGTGGAATGCCGCTTCGGGGAGACGTGCCGCGACGAACCGGGCCACCGGAGCCAGGCAGCACTCCGCGTGCCCCGGCATCAGCAGATGCCGAACCAGCATGGTCGCGCCGTTTCGGGTGGCGTGAGCGTGGGCCGCGAGCAGATTTCGCTCCAGCACTTCGACATAGCGGCCCACGCCCGCGATCCGCGCTGCACACGCGTCGTTGCCGAACTTGTAATCCGCCAGGTACACACTCACCACGCCGTCGAGGAGATCGAGCGCCTCCGGCGTCATGTAAAAGTTGGAGTTGAGCACGAGCGGCAGGACGTGCCCCAAGTCAGCCGCCGCGGCTGCCACCTCCAGAATCGTGTGCACATGCAGGCTCGGCTCGCCCCCGAGAAGATTGATGCTCTTGGCACCCCGCGCTACCAACTCGATGCAGTGTGCGGCCAAGGCCGCGGGGTCAACCAGCTCGCCGCGGGCGGGGTCAAAGCACACCGGCGCCTGCACGCAGAAACCGCAGCGAAAGTTGCATCCGCCCAGGTACACCATGTAGCTGGGGAGGAGCTCGACCTCCTCGGCCATGCTGATGTGGCGTTTGAAGCAGTAGGTCTGGTCGCCAAGGCCGCAGGGTGCCCGTTCACCAGCCAGGCGATTGACCCCGCAGCGGCGTTCGCACAGGGTGCAAGCCGAAAGCGAGGCTCTCCCCACCGCCGCCCGGCGGCGTAACTCCGCGGCAGAGATTGTCGACCAGACCGCCAAGGCCGACCCCGTTCTACGAAAGCACGGCCCGACCCGGCCGCCAGTTCGTATCTGGTGTAGCGGCCGGGTGGTGCCTGGGTTGCGTGCGCGGAGGAGAATCCGATCTTGGGTCATGAATGCCATTGATCGCACGAACGAAATACAAACGGTCGTGGCAAACTCCGTCTGAGAATGTGCACGGCCTTGGCCCGGAAGCCGCCACATTCGTCACACCGTGCATCGCCCGAGGACAAGTAGACGAACGGAGGTGAGCATGTGCCGCAGGGAAGCCAATCAAACCCGTGGTACGCTGGCTCTATCGATTGCCCGGCGGCAGCAGCGATCGCGAAGTGCTGGGTCGGTAACTGCCCGCTGCGAAGCCACTTATGAAAAGCTATCGACAAGTTTCGGCAGAGTTCCGGCAAAGCAGCGTGGCTTTACGCCTGTGCTATCGGCCCGGTCGCTGTGATCGGCCGGTCACTACCATTTTGGAGCCAGCACATGACTAGCCAGAACCCCTCCAATTTCCGCAAGGATTCTGCCCCACCCAAGATGTCCACGACCCCTCGCCCGGAGATCGGGACAAAGACAAACGATGAGGGCCGGCGCGTCGCTCGCAACCTGATGGCTGGCGAGCGCGAGGATCACACGCTCCAGACGACAGCGCTGTTCAACGCGGCCTACGAAAAAATGGCCTCGAGCAAGCGGGGCATCGGAAGCGACCGAAAGCTGATGTTCAGCCAGCTCAAGAAAGCGATGCGAGAGATTCTCGTCGATCACGCACGAGCAAAGGAGGCCGCCAAGCGGGGCGGTGGGTGGAATCGCCAAACACTCGACGAAGGCGCAGTGGCGGGAGCTGACCAGACGGCCGACATGGCCATCTACAACGAAATGACCGAGGCCATCAAGCGGGATCGACCCGATCTCTTTCAGGTCCTGCTTCTCAAACACGAGAGTGGTCTCAACTGGGAAGAGATTGCAGATGCCTTGGGCGTGAAGCGCTCTACCGCCCAAGATCGTTACAAAGATGCTATCGCGTGGCTGAAAGCCAAGTTCGACCAGGATCAGGCCTGAGCGTTGATCGCCGGTTGTAACAGTCTGACCAGCGCATCGACAGTCCGGAGCCGTGATCCCATCGCTGCGGGCCGCGTCGATGTCGGTACCGTGCCCCCAATCGCATTGCTCAGAACGTTGTACCAATCCTCCCGCCTTGCGTCATCGAAGCGATCCACCGCTTCCTGCCATGGTTCCCGCCAGTCGTCGATCGCGGGACGGGTGGCGCTGAATACCGCGGCATCAATCCTCCCCAGCGTCCCGGGCTCCCCTTCGGCACCCTTAACCAACTCTTTCAGAATGACGCCCAGCGCAAACACATCCGTGTGTGGCCCAATTCCGTCCCCCAAACCCAGCATCGCATGAACGCCGTACTGCTCCGGCGCTGCATACCCCGGGGTAAGCGGGCCGGTATGTCCGTCCTCGGTCAGCCCGCCCACGACTCGCAAGTCCTTGATGGCGCCGAGATCGATGATCACCGCATGGCCGTCCTCCACCAGGATGTTTCCAGGCTTGAGATCGCGGTGGATGAGCTCACTCTCGTGGAGTTTTTTCACTCCCTCGCAGACCTCAAGGAAGACTCGCATCCGCTCTGCGAGGGATTTGCCCTGCGCCCAGTCGATCAGCCGATCTCCGATCACCCACCGGCGTGCCAGCGCCGCGACCGGGAAACTAGTGACACGCACGTCGTCTGCCCACCCCTCGGCACGAGCGATGCCGTCCCGCATGCTCCGATCTCGCGTGGCGGTGAACTCCAGGTGCAGCCGCCGAAACGAGGAATCATTCGCCGTGTCGTACGGCTCGAACTTGAGCGAGACCACTTGCTCCGGTTCAGCGTTTTTCAACATGACCGCCTTGTACAGCACACGCCCCCCGCCACCCCCGGGGACTTCCTTTCGAAGCAGGAACTGTTGGGCGAGCATGGCATCCCGTTGCGGCTTCCTTTGAACCCTGAGTCCTTCACCGAAGAAGTACTGAGCATGGTCCTTGCAGTATCGATCGAGTTCGCGCTGAAGCTCCCAACACCGCTCTTCGCGGGTCGGGACGGGCCGAGTGACCACGTCCTTCCGCTCATACGGATCGATGCCCAGCGCCTCGTTGAGGCCCTGCTCGATCTTCGCTGCGAGCCTCTCAAGCCCATCCCGGTCGGCCGGGTCCTTGGCTCGCTCGGCATACACGTTGATGCTCGGCTCTCTGGCATCCGGAAACGCCATGAGCAAAAACTTTCGTCCTTCTGGCTCTAAGTAACTCCAGTCCTTGTAGAGTCCTCCGCCTATCGGAACGGCTGCCGCCCCACCCATCCGGGCGAGGTATCGCCAAAGCACCGAATCCGGAACAAACGAAGGCGTCCAGCGCCTGACCAGCACAGCTTCCCACCCGTCAAGCACCTCTCGCCTCTGCTCGCGCGTCGCCGACGGAAGGTGATCCGGCACCAGCCAACGCTCATCATCGCCGCTCCCGCGATAGATCAGCTCGCTGGCCTCCATCAGGTCGATCACTTTCTCCTCGTCCCCCTCCGGCAGCCCCGCCTCACTCAGCCGCGCTCTCAGTTGGTCGCCGCTCAGCCAGCCCGGGCACGCTTTGTCCGGCTCGCGAAGCACGCTGCACACCGGCCCCTTCACCGCGTCGGGCATGAAGAATACCTGCTTCAAACGATCCGCGGCATCCTCCGCCCGGGTGTTGGCTCGCACTTCCGGCTTCGCCCCCTTCGCGTCCCGCAGGCGCAGGCGCGTGTCAGAGACGTAATGCACCTCGCCCACGTCGCGAAGCATGAGCACCGCCGCGTGCTGCAGTTCGGTGTCGGTTTTGTACTTTTCGCTCGCTGCGAACAGCGCCGGATACCACGCACCGCGGCCCCTTTCTGCCGCCCACACGCACAAGGGGTCCTTCGCGGCCTTCGCCCGTACGCCGTTTCTGGCGATCCTGAAAAGCTCACCCACCGGCTGCTTGATCTGCCCCATCATCTCCGGGCCCGCCATCGCCTGCCTCACCGCCGCCGCAACGTCTTCGGCCCCCTGCCCTTTGGCATTGAACCCTTTCACAACCACCGTGTTAGGGTGAATCTTGCGAAGTTCCTGCTCATCCGGCCAGGTCGCCGGATGGTCCGGATGCCGCGGCGCATCCGACCATCCCGCTACCACGATCACCGGCTGGCTGGCCCCATGGAAGTGGGCCATCCGCAGGTAATACTCCAATGATCGCCCCGGCTCGTGTGACCCAGCCGCGTCGACGCGGCTGCCGTGCCCATCCGCCTGGGCTCCCGACACCAGAATGATGAAGATATTGCGCTTCTCGCTCATGAACCAGCGAGACGACTCGTGGATCTGCACCTGACCGCCAAAATCGTAAATGTTCAGATCCGCAGATTTCTCCACGCCATCAAAGTTCAGCGGCACCTCCACGCTGCGCCGAACAAACGCGTGGGTGGCGGTCCGTGCTCTGTCGAACTCCGGCTTTGGCATTGGCTCCTGGCCAGGTCGGCACGAAAGCCCCCACACGATCCACTCCGCGAGGTGGGATTTGCCCGCGCCCCCGTTGCCGAGAATCACCGCACGCGCAACCGGTGCGATCTGCCCGAACTTCTGATCGAGCCAGAGACGCTTCAGCGCCGCGGGGCGACTGTGGTACGCTTGGAGCACCGACGTAGACACAAGTGAAATGTTGTTGTCGGTAAGGTCGAGCGTAGTGAGCTGATCGCTGAAGGCTGCGATGATGGCCCCGGCGCCCACGTCTCCGATGGAGTTGGCGCTGAGGTCTAGGGTCTGCAGCGTCGGCGGGAGCTTCAGCGCCCCGGCGCCCACGTCTCCGATGGAGTTGTTGTAGAGGTTGAGCGACTGCAGCGTCGGCGGGAGCTTCAGCGCCCCGGCGCCATCGGCTCCGATGGAGTTGCCGCTGAGGTCAAGCGACTGCAGCGTCGGCGGGAGCTTCAGCGCCCCGGCGCCCACGTCTCCGATGAAGTTGTTCCAGAGGCGCAGCGACTGCAGCGTCGGCGGGAGCTTCAGCGCCCCGGTGCCCACGTCTCCGATGGAGTTGTCGCTGAGGTCTAGGGTCTGCAGCGTCGGCGGGAGCTTCAGCGCCCCGGCGCTCTCGTCTCCGATGGAGTTGCCGCCGAGGTCAAGCGACTGCAGCGTCGGCGGGAGCTTCAGCGCCCCGGCGCCCACGTCTCCGATGGAGTTGTTGTAGAGGTTGAGCGACTGCAGCGTCGGCGGGAGCTTCAGCGCCCCGGCGCCATCGGCTCCGATGGAGTTGTTGTAGAGGTTGAGCGACTGCAGCGTCGGCGGGAGCTTCAGCGCCCCGGCGCCATCGGCTCCGATGGAGTTGTACCAGAGGTTTAGGGTCTGCAGCGTCGGCGGGAGATCTCGCAGTAGCGCGGACAGAGCCTCGCCGGACAGCTCGCCGCGTCGCACGACCAGACACTCGCCAGGTGCGAACGTGTTGCCTTTTTCGTCGGTCCAGCCCGCCAAGCAGCGTTCCAACGGACCCTGAGACGTTCCGGACATCTTCCCTCCTCCAACAGCGCCGCGCCTTCCGACGTTCGCCTTGGCAGTTTTCCTTGTACTACCACTCGGCCACCTCTGAGTGTAAGGCAAACATCAAGGACAACACACGGGTCGCGAGTCGCCGGCTGGCTCGTCAATTGGCGGGCTCGCGATGAGTCCCCCGCTCCGACCGGTCAGCGGCAACGTTCACGCGCTCGTAGCGCGGGTTGGCGTCTGCGAGCTTGAACAGGGTTGCGTCCGTGCGATAGTCGATCCGCTTGAGGATTTCGGGCTCGCGCTCCGCGATCGCGACCAGTTGCTCGTCTGGCCCCAGCGCTGGAAGCGTGGTCGGCGAGACACCCAGCAAGGCAGAGTGCGGATCGACCGCGGTGGTACTCAGGTTGAAGCACTGGATGGCCGAAGCGTTCTCGACGATTGTGCGCCAATCGCGTTCGTAGATCGACATCATCTGACCCAGGCTCTGCCACTCGGTGAGCACGGAAATTCCCTGCCCGCGCCCGTAGCTGTACAGAAGCGGGAAGAGGTCGCACTTCCCGACGTTCGCGGCTTCATCCACGAGCAGGAGCGTAGATCGAGACGGCATCACCGGCCGCGCCGCCAGCACCTGCAGCAACGTGGAGAGGATGAGCCTTAACAGGCCGCCATGCGAGACCGCTCTCATCGGAGGGAAGACCACGAACACGGTCAGTGGCTCTTCCCCATCCAGCAGCACACTAAGGTCGAAGCTAGTCGACTTCAGGCACTCCCGAATGCGGCTCCCGGACAACGGATGCAGGAACTGCCGGGCCGACGACAAGATGCACGACCTCGTCGAGCCCGAGGAGCTGTCCGGCACCTCCAGAAACTCCGCGATTCGCGCCTTGGCAAACTCGCCGTAGATCCGCTTGTCATCCATCGCCTTGGCCAGCTCGTAGGTCGTGTCACCGGAAGACCCGGCCAGCATGTCCAGCACGGTGTTCAGGTTCCGGCGACTCGGGTCCGGGTCGGCCCCCACGCTGGCGCAGGCACCTGCGCACAAAGCCCTGGCACTGGTGACCCAGTAGGGGTCCTTCTCGCTGCCGTGCCCGGCGCTCATTTCCGCCGCCAGCGTGTCCGCGGCATCGTCCCCGGCGAGTGCGGGAATCTTGAAGCGGTCCATCGGGTTCAGAAAGCCCGTGTTGGGCCCCAAGGCCTCGAACGGATCGATGATCACCACCGGCCCCCGCTTGCGGCATTCCCTGGCGCACACCTGAGTGATCTCCCCCTTGGGGTCGACCACGATGGCCTGCGCCCCGCTGAAGGCCAGCACGTTTACCCCGGCGCTGCAGGTCATCTTCCCGCCGCCACTTCGGGAAAAGACCGCCCCGTGCCCCTGCACGCGCACCTCGGTGCTCTTCGGTTGGGCGATTACGGCGTGCGGGCCGAACCCGAACCCCCTGGCTGTCTCCTCCCGCCGGCCGATCAGCAGCCCAGCCGGGGATGCCGCCTTCTCCGAATGACCAAGTTCATCCCGCTTCCGCGAATCTTTCGTGCGAGTCATGCGAATCTCCTTTCAGGAATGGGCGACCTGCCGTGTCCGGCAAGCCGCCCAAGAGGGGGTTAGCCGCGGCGATCCAGGTCGCGCCGCATCGGGCCATCAACGCGATTCTGAATCTCGTCGACCCACACCTGCAGGTCGGTCAACGTGAACACCTTGCCGTGCTTCCCGTACGCCCGCAGCCGGTGCGCGAACTCGTCCGACAGCTCGCTGTACAGGCGGAAGCGGCAACGCCGCCAGAGCCCCTTCACCTCCTTCAGACGCTGGAGCACGAACTCGAAGTGCTCGAGCGGCATCGAGCGCCGGAGGACAAAGAAGTCCTCCCGGGCCTGCGGGCTGGCCGCCCGCAGAACGTCGCTTTCGAGCTCCAGAACGTGCGCCGAGCAGTTGCTGGGCGTCGGCTTGCCCCCGGGGTTCTCACCCCACGCAGAAACAGTCAGATTCTTCACGGCTTGCACTCCAGTTCGGGGAGCGGCTCCCTGACTCGGGTCACGTCGGCCCTACCCCGCGACGACGGGTCGCGGTCAGCGGCTCCCGGGAACAGGCGGAAACGGAGCGGTAAACGCCGGACTGACAGTGAAGAAATGTGAGTTTCGCGTTCTTGGGTCCCTGGGGGGGGCTCAGGCGAGTCCAGCGGAAGTGGTGGCCCGCACCAACGCCAGCACCCCCACGCGAATCGGTGAGGGCAGATTGGGCCAAGCCGCGATGATCGCCACGAGGTCGGGATCGGCCGGGCCAGTGGAATCCGCAATGCGAGAGAGGTTTACGTCCGGCGCGCCGGAATGCGCGCCACTTTGCGAGGGCGTCTCACCAAAAGGCCTATTTTCACGAGGTGAAGCCTTCGAAGCTGGGGGATTCGATTCCCCCCGGCTCCATTACCATCGCTTCGCCGGACGGACCTCTGTAGACATTGTCTGAGGCGGTCCGTTCCGGACTCGTCTCAAAGCCAGATAACGGGGAGCGTTTCGGACGAATGATCGGGGGCTCTTCAAGAGCATCCGATCGCCCCGGACCTGGCTTTTTGAGTCATCCGCGCCACTCTGCTCCGCCTTGCTCGGCCTCGCCTGCTTAGGGTTTTGCCCATGTGCGGCCGCTTTACCTATCGCTATCAGTGGCGACAGCTCGCCGAGATGCTGCGGCTCATCTATTGGCCCGGTGTGGAGCTCACGCCCCGTTTCAATGTGGCTCCCACGCAGGACGCTCCCGTCATTCGGCTCGCGGCGGATGGCACCCGCGAGGGGGTCATGCTGCGATGGGGGCTTGTGCCCTCCTGGGCCGATGATCCGTCGGTTGGCGGGCGGAACATCAATGCTCGCGCCGAGACCATCGCGGAAAAGCCGACGTATCGCCAGGCGTTTGCCGCTCGCCGGTGCCTGGTGCCGGTCAGCGGCTTTTACGAGTGGCGCACACTCGCCGACGGCAAGACCAAACAGCCGTACTGGATCGGGCGGCACGATGGCGAGCCATTCTGGCTCGCGGGGGTTTGGGAGCAAAGTGGTGTGGGGGGCCAAACGCTGGAGTCCTTCTCGATTCTCACCACCTCCCCCAACGACTTCATGCGTGCCCTGCACGACCGGATGCCCGTGCTGGTGGCGCCCACGGATGTGGAGACCTGGCTGGCGGCGACGCCTCTCAACCCCCCCGAGCGCGAACGACTCTTGGCCCCCTCTCCCATGTTGGATTTTGAGATGTTCCCCGTGAGTAGACGGGTCAGCAGCCCCCAAGCCGAAGGCCCGGAGTTGATCGCCCGGGTGGAGGTGCCGCCGGATTTTCAGGGCTTTTTGTTTTGACTTCGTTAGGGTTTCTGATACCCTAACGTCATGCGATCAAAGACACCCCTCGCGACCTTGCGAAAGCCTGCCGCGTCCATCGCGCCTGAGGCCTTGGGTGAGTTGGCCGAGCGTCTCCGCGCCATCGAGGGGCGTGGGATAGTCACCGATACGCCGATCACTCCCACCGGGTGGCGCGAGGTTGATGCCGCCCTGCCGGATGGGGGCCTTCGCGCGGGCGGGCTCCACGAGTGGTGCGGGTTGAATGGAGAGGGCCCGCGCGATGCGGGGTGGACGCCGCCGCTGGTGGTGCTGGCCCATCTTGCCCGTCGCGCGATTGATGCCCCACGCCCGCGCTGGTCGGTGTGGATCGGTCGCCGAACTTGGATGTACGGCCACCAAGCCGCCCGCACGCTGGGCAATATCGATCAGGTGCTGTGGGTCGATCCTCCGGATGCCGCCAGCCGCCTGTGGGCGATGGAGGCGGCCTTGCGCTGCCCGGGGCTGGTCGTCGTCGCGGATGGCGCGGGGTTCGACGCGGCGGCCTCGCGCCGGCTGCAACTGGCCGCCGCCTCCACCGGCACGCTCGGCCTGCTGGTGCGCCCGCTGAGCGAGCTTCACGCCATTTCGTTTTCGCTGTCGCGCTGGTCGGTGCGAACGTGCCCGGGTGGCGGGCGGCACGGGCGCTGGCTGGTCAATCTGGTCCGCTGCAAAGGACTGCACGCGGGGGAATCGCCTGGATGGACACTCGAAAGAACTCCGGATGGTTGCCTTGGCTGTCTATCTCCCCTCGCTGCCCACCGACCTCACACGGCGGCGGCAGCGTCTTAGCCCCGGCGTGGCGATCGTGCTTCATCGGCGCGAACACCAAGCCGATGTGGTCGCCGCCGCGTGCGGGCTGGCTGCGGCGCGCGGAGTGCGCGCCGGGATGACCCTGGCCCACGCCCGGGCGCTGATGCCGCCAAAGAGCTGCATCGAGGCGATCGACGAGCATGACCTTGCCTACGCGCTGCGCCGTTTCGCGGTTGCCATGCTCCGCTGGGTGCCGGTCGTTTCCATCGACGGGGCCGACGGCGTGTTGTGCGACGCCACCGGGTGCGAGCGGATGTATCGCGGCATCGGGCCCCTGGTGCAAAGGGTCGCCACGAAGGTGCGGCGCTGGGGGCTGGCGGTGCGGGTGGCGGCCGCCCCAACCTACGGCGCCGCGTGGGCCATCACGCGCTTCGGTCCAGCCCCCGAAACCGTCCTGACGCCCGAGACGCTGGTCGCGGCTCTACAGGACTTGCCCCTGGAAGCCCTGCGCCTGGATGGGCCGACCGTCGATAAGTTGCACGCCGTAGGGTTGGAACGCATCGGCCAGTTGCAACGCGTCGCGCGGGCGGCTCTCGCTGATCGCTATGGCCCCGACGTGCTGCGCCGCCTCGACCAGGCCCTGGGCCACGCCCCCGAAGTCATCACGCCCATCCGCACCCGACCGCCCGTGAAGCTCGCCCGCGAGTTTGAAGGGCCCACCTCGCACCTCGAATCACTCATGCTCGCGGCCCGCCAACTGGCCCAAGACATCAGCGCCAAGCTGCTGGCGCTCGAAAGTGGCTGCCGCCAGCTTGAGCTGCGCCTGGATCGCTCCGACCTTGAGCCCCTGGCCCTCACCATCCGCACCGCCAAGCCCACCCGCGATGCCAAGCACCTGTGGGCGCTGCTGGCACCCAAGCTCGAGAGCGCCCACCTGGGCTTTGGCGTGCAAGGCATGACCATGCACGCCAAGGGCTTGGCACGGCTGGCCCACGCCCAGGTTGAAGAGTGGACCACCGCCCGTGACGACGAGGCGGCGGTGCACGTGGGCCGACTCATCGACACCCTCAACGCGCGCCTCGGCGTCGGCGCAGTGCTGGCCCTGCGGATCAACGAATCGCACCGGCCCGAGGGCGCCTTCGCACGCGACGCGCTGGTGAGCCTGCCCGAGATCAGGCCTTATGTGCCGCAGGTGATCGATGCCGATCGTCCGTCGATCTTGTATGACGAGCCTCAGGCCATCGAGGTAACCCTGCATGTGCCCGACGGCCCCATCGCGATGGTGCGCCACGCAGGCGAGGTATGCCGCGTGGTGGAAGGCGATGGCCCGGAACGCATCGAGCCGGAATGGTGGCGGCCCAAGACCGCTCAGGACATTCGCGACTACTTCAAAGTCGCGGCCGAGGACGGACGCGTGCTGTGGATCTTCCGCTCGCAACACGCCCACACCGAGGCGTGGTTTTTGCACGGGGTGTGGGCCTGAGAAGCACCTATGCCAGAAGACCCCATCGCCAAACCTCGCCTCCACCCGCTGCACGCGGCCCTGCATGCGCCAGACACCCTGCCCCTCACCGGCGGTTACGTCGAGCTGGATGTCCGCAGCAACTTTTCGTTTCTCACCGGGGCCAGCTACCCAGATGAACTCGTCGAAGCCGCGGCCACCCTCGGCCACAGCGCCATCGCCATCGCCGACACTCATTCGCTGGCGGGCATCGTGCGGGCCCATGTCGCGGCCAAGCGCCGCGGCGTGCAACTCATCGTCGGCACGCGGGTGTATCCGACCGATGCCCCCGGCATGGCGCTCTTGCTCTACCCGACCGATCGCCCCGCTTACGCGCGCCTGTGCCGCTTGCTCACGCTGGGCAAACGCCGCGCCCTCAAAGGCCACTGCACGCTCACCCTCGCCGACATTCGCGAAGCCAACGAGGGGCTGCTCGCCCTTGTTGTGCCGCCGCCGAATCTCGACCCCGCCTGTGCGGCCACCCTGTCGCACCTTCGCGATTGGTTCGATGAGGATCGCCTTTCGCTTTCACTCGCGCGAACCTATCAGCAAACCGACGAGCAGCGTGCCCGCGACATCGTCGCCCTCGCCCGCCACACCCGCGTGCCCGTCGTGGCCACCAACGCTGTTCACTACCACGTGCCGGAGCGTCGCCCGCTGCAGGACATCCTCACCTGCATCCGCCACCGCTGCACCATCGAGGCTGCGGGGTGGCGTCTGTTCGCCAACGCGGAGCGTTACCTCAAACCCGCCGAGGAGATGCAGCGGCTTTTCCGGCACCAGCCGGGGGCCATCACCCGCACGCTGGAGATCGCCGCCCGCACGCAGGGCTTCAACCTCGACCAGCTCCGCTACGAATACCCGGACGAAATCGTGCCCACGGGAACCACGCCCATCGGCCACCTCACCAGTCTTACATGGGCGGGGGCGGCCCGACGCTACCCGCAGGGCGTGCCAGCTTCGGTCGCCGCCCAGATCCGTCACGAGCTCACGCTCATCGAAGACCTGCGCTACGCGCCCTACTTCCTCACCGTGCACGAGATCGTTGAGTTCGCGGTCTCCAAAGGCATTCTCTGCCAAGGTCGCGGGGCCGCCGCCAACTCCGCGGTGTGTTATTGCCTGGGCGTCACC
>JBAZUW010000008.1:0-32468 GCA_041661205.1 Phycisphaerales bacterium | reverse complement strand
CTGAACCCCTTCCGGAGCGTAATGAGCACGGCGCGGCGCGCGTTGCCCGCTTCGGCAGGGTTGGGAGAGGAAGTGTCGGGCGGCGGGGGCGCACCGGGTGCGTTCTGTACGGTCTGTTCCCCAGCCGGCACGGTGTCTCCGTCGGCGGATGCTCGGTGTGCCGCCTGGTCCCGTGCGGAACTGGCGGCAATGCGCACCAGGCTGAGCAGCGCAATGGCGATCATGGAGCCCGCGATCGAGAGCAGGGGCCCAAGGACGGCGATCAAGAAGATCACCGCGAGTAGCAGAAGGTCCGGCTTCGGCGAGGTCGGCAGCTCGCTCCGAGTCTCCGGCTTCAATCGGGGGTGGGTGTAAACCCACTCCAGGTAGAACTCGAAGGGCCTCCGGCCAAACCGCCGGATGAGCAGGAATGATCCGACCGCGGCAATCGCCGCGGCCAGAACGCGATACTCGAACACCGCGGCGATCATCTTGAGAAAGACGAGCACCGTGATGGGAGTGAGGAACACCCACAGGAATCGCTTGGCCGTAGCCGTGCGCGTGATGACCAGCTGCACCACGGCGAGTGTGGTGAGGGCCGGGGCAAGCCAGGCCACGTGCTCGATGGGCAGACGCCGCCCGATGAGAACCGCGATCAAGGGAGCGGCCACACCCGCGATGAACCAGAACCCGCCGCCGCCCCGGGCAAAGGCGGCGATGTCCTTCATCGAGAAGGCCTGAGCGCGATAGGCGAGTTCCATCTCGGCCATCGCGGGGATGTCGGGGAGCAGGCCGTAGTTGTGTCGGGCGGTGGAGCGCGGCGAGTACACCAGCGGCTGGCGCCGGACGACCGTCATGGGCCACGAGTATTTGTACACGTCGTAGTTGTCGCCCGGACCGCCGAGCACGTCCTCACGGGGCTCGCGGTCGAGGTTTTGCAGCACGGAGTGCTGCTCCTGCTGCCCGGTAATCGGGTACGTGGGCAAACTCAACTTGGGCTCGACTTGGTATGGCATGGCGTTTGGCAATCTCCGCGATGCGGGCGCAGCGGCCCGGAGTGTCGGTCAGAAGGAGAAAAGCATACTGACGATTGTGGACCCACGCTCGGAGTTCCGGCCGCCGGCGGACGTATTCCACCCGGCGACGCAGGGCCCGGACGGCGCTGCGGGCCGGCGTTCCCGGGCCTACGACCTGGACCCGGAACACACGCGGCGTGGGCCCGGCCTCGATGAGGTGCGGGCCCCCGGGGACCCGGTTGCCGAAGAGCTTCTCCAACTCGTGGCGCTCCAAGCGGCGGCGCTGCCGGTGTGCGGGCGACATGCAGCAGTGCCACAGGATGGCGAGGTGCGCGTGGAACGCTTGCGGCTTGGGGGGACGGGAGCGGGCGACCGGAAGGCCCCGCCGTGACGCCTCCGCGAGCGTGAGCTGGTAGTAGAAGAGGCGCTGGGGCAGGCCACCCCGGGCTTGGATGCGCCCCTCCGCGCACAGACGCTGCACGATGTTCCCGGCCGTGCGGCCGTCGAAGAAGAGGACGGAAAGCACCCGGCGGAAGGTAAGCCGGTACAGCCCGATATGGGCGAGGATGCGTTCGTCGCGTTGGTGGTTCCTTTCCATTTACCACAGCTCATAGCCAAGATTGGACCGACGGCAATACTCGTGAAACTCCGCCATCTTGTCCGTCGCGTAGTCGCCGACGAACTCGATAGCTGTCTCGGAGCGGCCATCACGGACCATTGCGTCGGGGAGTCTGTCGCGGGGCGCGGGATTCGCCTTCGGCAGCGCTTGAGCGCGGTGCTGCAAGAGCGACTCGGAGCGCCAGCTCCTAGCCCTTGTCGGCAGCTGGCGGCGCATCACGAGGAATGTGGTGGCGACATGCAGGTCGTGGGTCGCCTCGCTGGTCCGCGGTCGGCGTCCCCCCTCGCCCCCAACCTTCGCGCCACCCTCCCCGGTCGCGCACACGAGCGTGGTGGAAACGGAAGCCCGGGTCCAGCGCGCTCGGGCACGGTGTGCGATGGCGGCGAGGTCGGGTCTGTCCAGTCCCGGCTGCCACACCGTCAGCGGCGTGGCGAGTTCTAGTTCCGGGTGCGCCAGCATGTCGAACAGGTCGAGGAGACCCATCGCCGCGAGCTCGCGCAGTCGCAGTTGGCAGGCCTTTAGGGGCGCGCTGGAATCGGTCCACCAGGTGCGGGCTGCCTGATGCACGCTGAGCACCCTCACCCGGAGGGCGAGTGTCTCCACCACGGCGCGGTCCCGCTTTGAGAGGCCGGCGCCGCCCCACGGGAGCTGCTGGGGCGCGACGCGATTGCGCTGGGTCTTGGTAGAGTGTTTCATTGCGTCACCGAATCAGTGCGAAATGCGGTTGTTTCCCGCTCGGACAGTGAATGTCTACCCATGCGATGACCCAGTTCAAGGAGGAGGCGTCACGAATGGGTGCGTGCGGGTCTCACGACCTCTCAGGCGTACTTGTGTGATCGAAAATCGAAGGAGCGAGGAGGGGCCCCCCTCAGGGACGGACCGCATCGGTAGGAAGGGACCCCGGCCGGCGAGCCGGGGTCGGCGGTGGGTAAATCAGGGGACGTCTCGATCGCGAAGCTGGCTGGATCGTGTAGCCGGTTTTCGATTGTCCAAGGCGGCTCTTCCCGGTCCCGACCGGGGTGACCATCGGTGCAGCCATTCGCGAAGGAACGAGACAATCGCGACCGAGGTGCGAGGAGGTTGAGACTCCGGCTCGGGGTCGAGCAGGTCCGGGTTCTCCACCGCGAAACGGGCAACGTCCCGGAACACCCTCGCGAGTAGCGCGGCGGCTTCCGGCGGAGCGACGAAGAGGGTGCGGAAGATTCCTTCGTCCGCATCCCATTCCCTCACACGCAACTCAGGGCCGTACCTTGGTGCGTCCTCGATCGATACGGTGATCGGACCACACTCTCGCTCGAAGAGAGTCTTGGTGCTGTGTTGATTCCTCATGGCTTCACCTCCGAACGCAACGCTGGGAGTTCACTGACCCGGCACGGCGTGAACGTCGTGTCCCGCTCGATGCCGCTGGGCGATGTTCCCATTCGGCTGACGCTGGCCATGCCGCACTCGCGTGAGGGGCGGTGCACCATCCCGAAAGGGTCATCGTCAGCAAACTCGCCTTCGGGGTGGTCCACCATCCCCAGCAGCAGGTCGTCGTTGATGAACCGGATCGCCCAGAACGTCCAGCTCCCGTCGGGGGCGAAGAACTTGGCTTGAACCCAGTCTGTCCGCTCCACGCTCAGTCGTACTCTGTGTGGCATTGTCCGCCGTAACTCATCTGTCATCAGTTCCATGTGTGTGTTCTCCATTTATGCCGGGCATCGAGATCAGCGTTCCGCCCGGCAGCTATCGCCACGCCCTCCAGAAAGGCCCCCGTCATGTCAGCGGGCCAACCGGACTCTCGCCCTTGGTGAGGCCGGTTGGTTCGCTGACAGAAAGAACGGAGCTGGGTCGGTCCGGCCCGGCGGCGGTGCGTACGCAAAGGTCGTGACAGGGGCGGTGGTGGCGGCGGTGGGGCGCTGGCCCCTGGCACGACCTTTGGGGTGGCGTGGCGGAGGACGGACCGGCCCCGCTCTCCGCACGCGGGGCGAGGGTGAGCGAACGCGAAGCCGTGGGGGCGGGGCGCACCACCGAGAGGCCAGTATCCCGAACCGGTGTACATGGATAACGGGACGTTCGATCGAGCCCGCGGGTGCCGCTCGTAGGTCCGCGTTCCATTGGAAATCAAACCTACGTCACGAACCGCCCGCTCTTCGCGGCTCCTCGAATGGGTCAAAGCGAGACGCCGTGTATACTGCTTGAAGTGGAGGCAGGCTCCCAGATTCAACTGGCCCGACGCCGAGAGATAGTGAGAGCCATGCGAACCGATTCTCCTTCCGAGCGGGCTGCTCCGAGCGATCTGTGCCCGCTGTGCGGCGAAGCTGTGGTCGCCGGAACGGACAGTTGGGCGATAGACACTCAGGGGCGGAAGTGTCACATGCGGTGTCGGTTTCCCGACGCCGGGCCCGACGTTGCCCCGCGTTCGAATAGGCCGACGGCCAGTCTCTCAGAAACACAACGTCCTGACGCGGCGAGCGTGTCGCCCCCGAGACCTCTGGACGACGAATCCCCCGCCGATGCCGGTGCACGTGTGCATGCGGCGAGCCCGGTGGCGTCGCTGTCACCGGCGGAGCCATATCTGGGACGCAAGGTCTGCTTTGGTGTGTCCGTGTGCGCCATCATCGGCGCGGGCGTCTTCCTTCACGAAGCGAAAGATGCCGGTCCCCGCCCAGTTGTCGGCGAGGGCCGATGGTCATTCAGTGGTCGCTTTGATGAGCGTGGTGAGCCCGTCATGGTGCCGAATCCCGGAACGGCGGTCGTGAGGAAGTTGAAGCAGACGGAGTGGGAGTTGGACCAAGCCGCCTACCAGATGCACACCAGCCTCGCAAAGACGGTCATCTTTGTGGGTGCTTTGGCCGCGGTCGGAATCGCATGGTCGATGCGACGCCGCTGAGCATCGCCGCGATGGTGAGAATGCCTCCATCAGTGCCCGCTCGGGAGCCGGGGAGTGGCGTCTCCGATTCCCTGTGAACGAACCTCTCAATCTTCCTGACGGTCGCCGTGCCTGGTCTGCCGCTGCTCGTGGATCCACGAGTGCGCGAGGTCCAGAGCCTTGGCGAGGGGGAGCAGGTCGTCGGCCCCGAAGGAGCCGCTCTCCTGCCAGTTGCCCTGGTCGTCCTTGTACGACCGGGACACCGTGACGTTGTGCATGACGCCGTGCTGGGTCTCGTTCTCCCACACGGCGGCCTTGACGGCGCCAAATCGAACCGAGTGCACCGGCGGGCTGGCCTTGGCCTTCCCGCCGTTGCTGGTTTTCGTGCTGCTGCTGTTGTTGGGCATGATTGCCTTCCTTTCTGAACCGATGGGATCGCCACTCCTCCGGCATGAAGTCGTTATGCGTGAATGCCTCCGCGGTGTTCGCACTTTCTCGCGGGTCCGCGCCTCAGCGTTTCTCCGCCCTGCTCTGCTGTGCGTGCCGGCCCGGGCATCGTCGTCGGGGTCACCCCGAGCGCCCCGATGCGATGGTCGGGCTGCACGGACGCGGCTGCTTGCGTCTCTTCCCCACCAGCATGTGCCGGACGGGTCTGAGTCGGAGGGGTCCAAACTTCAAGCCTCCGACCGCGGACGCCCCCGCGGTCGGATTCCTTACCGGCCCTCGCTCGCGCCCGACCGCATCGCCCGCACCAGCGCGCGCGCCAATGTCTGTTCGAGCGACTCGCGGTCCTGCTCGTACCCACGGGCGTTGCTGGGCAACCGGAGTGGCCCGAGCGTGCAGAGTTCTTCTTCCAGCCTCGGCCACACGGTTGTCAGTGCGTTCAGCAGGCACCGCACAGACTGGCTCGCGTTGACGCGGGCCCCGGTCGTCCGCCGGATCAGGTGCGTCAATCGGGTGAGAGCCTCGTCGGTCGGCCGTGTGAGCACACATTCCCGTTTGACGAGCACCGGCGTCGCCGCGGGTACGGTCGTGGGCTGCGGCTCGGGCTTTGCCATCCGTTCACGGGAAAGCATGTCCGGAACCACGGGCCTTACGGCCGCACCTGCCGCGACGGGGTTGAGCAGCCGAGCGAGCGAGCTGACGGGGCGTTCTTCGGTCAGTACCTTGGCCATCGTTCTTACCAGATCGGGAGGACATTGGCACCCGGCAGGTCCGGGTCGTATCCCCGGCGGGTTCGTTTGTTCACCAGACCGAGGCGGTCCTGCACCAACTGCTCCACGTCCAGGGGCGGCAGCGATCCGTCGATGAACGCGGCGCGGTGCAGCACGCGGTGCTCCACCTCCGCGGCCAGGCACATGTACTGCTGGGCCGAGCGTATCTCCTGGTGCTTGGGCAACTGGAAGAGCGTGCGTCCCTTCCCCGAGCATTCGGGGATGACGATGGCCTGGGTGATGACCGTCTCGAACTGGCGCCCGGGAAGCGCTTCCCCCACCACAAACTCCAGCTCACCCCGCAGCCGCGTCGCCCGCGGGTCCACGTTGGAGAAGATGACCCCCAGCACTTCCAGTTCGGGGTTGCGGTATTGGCGGACCTCGGCGATGTCGTTCAATGCTTCGGAGAGCCCGCCGAGCGAGAGCGGGTGCGGGAAGGCGGAGATCAGGAACCACTCGACGCTCGCGTACGCGGCGACGGTGGTGGTCGCGGCCGCGGAGGGGCATGTGTCCAGGAAAATGAAGTCGTAACGCTGCCGGGCTTCCTCCAAGGGTCGTTCCAGGATTCGAGTGCGGTCCACGAACTTGGAGAGGACCGTGTCCAGCTCGGCGAGCTGCCCGCGGGATGGAATGAGGGAGACGCCGCTGGGCATCCCGTCCGTGACCGCGAGCGCCTCGACGCGTTCGTCGGACGTGAGGAGTTCCAGCGAACCGGCGTAGCTGTTTGTCGCGAGTCCCAGGTGCTTGGTGGCGCAAGCGGCGGGATCCAGGTCGATGAGGAGTACCCGGTAGCCGCTGTTGCCGCACGCGGCGGCGAGGTGCACGGCGTTAGTGGTCTTCCCCACCCCGCCTTTCTGGTTGCCGACGGCGATCGCGAGCCCGAGCGGTGGTGTGGTGGTCATGGGTCTCCTGCGTGTGCCCGAACTCCCGAGTTCGGAAGGGGCGGTGTGGTTGACCGCGGGCCCTCCCATCAGCACGCGGTCCGGTCGGCGGGGCTGACGCGATTGGCATACATCAGAACTGCTCGGGCCTGCAAGGGAAAGTTTGCGGGAGTGGGTTGCACGCGAACACACGCACATGCTGCATCACGCGGAGCTCCAGAGTTCCCGCCCTCCGGCGTTCGCGGACGCGGGCGTTCCGTCTCACCGATGTGTGCAGAGTTGGCTTGCGTTGGAGCGAAGAGCGCGATAGGGATTGCGGGGTAACGCCGGCCCCGCGGCGGATGCGGAAACATCCGTTCGGGACCGGTCATGGAAACAACACGCGCTGAGCGTGCACGGGACGGCGACCCTGAACCGGTCGTCCGTTCATGAGCCCGGATGGCGGGCTGTCGGGATTTCTCTGTCCTCCCAGACTTACCGCCCTCCGACCCGCTTCGTCAAGACCCAACCGCCAGAGGCGGGCGGTCGTCGTGCACCCTCCGCGCCACAAGGGAGAACGCATCATGTCCACCGAACCCATCCGCAAGCCCGCCGGGGGCTACATCCTGTTCCGCGCCCACACCCTTCTGAGCGCCTGGGAGGCTCAACGTTCAACGATCATCACGCTGGGGGACCTGCGGGTCTGGCTGGCGTGCCACGAACTCGTGGCGAGGCGCCGGGCGGCTCCCAGAGGCCCCCGCGCCCGCTACACGGTGGCGGAGTTGGCGGCTCTGGTCGCGAACCGCAACGAGCAGCCCGTTCAAGCATCGCTCCGCCGCCTGGAACGTGCAGGGTTCGTGCACTGGAGCACCGAGCGAATCACATTTCCTCAGCAAACGACCGCCAGAATCGACCGCAGCGGCATCGCTAACCGACTTGTCCCCGTGCCGCGGCGGGTCGTGCGGTTCCTCGCTCGCGGGGCGACTCGCTCGGTGACCGCAACGATGCTCGGTCTGGTGCTCCGCTGCGTGTTTTACCGCGATGGACTCTGCACGGGCGTCGGAATGTGTAAAGCGAGTTGGGTGGCAAGCACCTTCGGGATCGACGAGCGGAGTGCGAAACGTGCCCGCGCTTTCCTCACTGAACTCGGATGGCTCGAAGCGCTCGACGCCTCGCAATGGCGGTTGAACCGATGGGGTGGGATGTTTCGCGTGAATCTCGATTGGAACGGTCGCACAACAGCGGGTCCGAGTCTGACACCGCTGACGACGGTTTCAGCAATCGATTTGTCACCCCCTGAATCACACAAGCAACCCCTTCGGGCGTACAACCACCAGAAACCTCCGGGCCGAGAGTCTGGTGTTGAAGACCGAAGTACGCCGGTCCCGGCACCATCGCTGAGGAACATCCGGACCGAGGACCTTCGGCGCCGCGATCGGCTGTTGGCGTTGCACGCTCAAGCGTGCGTACTCGGGCTCGTAGAGGTTGGCGAAGCTGGAATGCTGCGGTTTGCATCACTCGCCGCGAGGGCTCGTCGCGTCGCGACCCGGAACGCCGGCGGGATGCTCGCGTGGCTCCTCCGTGAGCGGTGCTGGAACTTCATTACGCTGGAGGATGAGGATCGTGCCCGGCGGTGGCTCGCAGGGCCGAACCGGGAGACGTCCCGTCCGCGAAGCCCTTCGGGCAGGAAGACTCCAATGCCGGTCGCGGCCGTGGTGCGGTCGGTGCTGAGCGACCACATGCACTTCGAACAGCCCGCGTAGCGGAGTGGTCAGTTCGGAACGCTGGCGTTCTCCAATATGCGTTTCGTTCGACGCGGGCGCCCGCACCCGCCACCACCTTGCTGGTGGGGGGGAAGTTGTCCATGGCTGTCCACAGCCGGACTCTGACAAGTCCCGCTAGGCTGTGGGCAGGTGTGGGCAACTTGCGGCGAGGCGGCGAGACGGCGTTGTGTTCAGATCAACTCTATGGAGGAGAATCGGATTGTGGAACGAGTCTCATACATCAAGCCGTTGGGTTCGCAACCGCAAACTGTTGAGCACCACGCTCACGCTGCTGAACGCCATCGCCGCGCTGGCGATGATCGGCGAGAGAAGCCAGCCGGTGAAGGGGTAGAGGACACCCGCGGCGATAGGGATACCGATGATGTTGTAGATGAACGCCCAGAAGAGGTTTTGGCGGATAGTCCGCATGGTCGCTCGCGAGAGGGCAATCGCCTCCGGGACCGAGCGGAGGTCTCCGCGGATGAGCGTGATGTCCGACGCCTCGATGGCGACGTCAGTCCCGGTTCCCATCGCGAGCCCCACATCCGCCTGGGCGAGCGCGGGGGCGTCGTTGATCCCGTCGCCGACCATTCCGACGATAAGCCTCTGTGCCTGGAGCTTCTTGACGTGCTCCGCCTTGTTCTCGGGCAGGACCTCAGCAAAGACCATGTCGGGCGTGATGCCGACCTCTCTGGCGACCGTCGCGGCTGTGAGGGCGTTATCGCCGGTGATCATGGCGACGCGTAACCCCATCATCTGCATGTGTTCAACCGCGGCCTTGGACTCAGGCTTGACGGTATCGGCGACGGCGATGAGACCTGCGGGCTTGCCGTCGATGGCGGCGTACATCGGAGTCTTGCCGGAGGCAGCCAGTTCTTTGGCCAAGGCATCGAGAGCCGATGTGTCGATGCCCCGGTCCGCAAGGAGCGCCCGCTTGCCGACCAGGACGGCGTGCCCGTCCACCGTCGCTTCGATGCCGTGACCGACGACGGCTTTGAAATCTGTTGGCTCGGCGAGTGCGATGCCGCGAGCTCTCGCACCGTCAACGATCGCCGCGGCCAAGGGGTGCTCGCTGCGACGTTCGGCAGAAGCCGCGATCCGCACGAGGTCAGGTTCGATGATGCCCGGAAGCACTCGTACATCGGTGAGCGCGGGCTTGCCCCGCGTGAGGGTGCCCGTCTTGTCGAGGATGATGGCTGACAGTTTGTGCGCTGTCTCCAACGCCTCACCGCCCTTGATGAGGATGCCATGCTCGGCCCCGCGGCCCGTACCGACCATGATGGCCGTGGGTGTGGCGAGCCCGAGCGCGCACGGGCAAGCGATGATGAGCACGGAGACGAACGTGAGCAACGCCATGCTCAGGCGTGTGTCCACCGGGGCCACGAAGTACCAAACGATAAACGTCACCACCGCGATACCGAGCACCGCGGGCGTGAAGTAGCCGGCAATGGTGTCCGCGAGGCGGGCGATGGGAGCCTTGCTGCCTTGGGCTTCCTGCACGAGACGCACGATCTGCTGGAGAGCCGTGTCCTTGCCGATCTTTGTTGCGCGAAACTGGAGAGCTCCGGTGGTATTGATCGTTGCGCCAAAGACGGAATCCCCTGGCTTCTTCTCGACCGGCACACTCTCGCCGGTCAGCATGGATTCGTCGATTGCGGAATCGCCGCTCTCGACGGTGCCGTCCACCGGAATCTTCTCGCCGGGGCGAACGATCACCACGTCACCCACCACAACCTGTTCAACCGGGATGTCGTGCTCCGCCGCATCCCGAAGCACGCGAGCGGTCTTGGCTTGGAGTCCGATCAGCTTGCGGATGGCGGCGCTGGTGTTGCCCGTCGCCCGGGCCTCGAAGAGTTTGCCCAGGAGCACCAGTACGATGATGACCGCCGCGGCCTCGTAGTAGACGGGCGCCATCGCCATCCCACTTGTGCCCGTGGTGTGGGTGACCGCGAAGAAACCCGGCCAGACCGTCGCGGCGATCGAGTACAGAAATGCCGTGCCCGTTCCCAGAGCCACCAGCGAGTCCATGTTGGCCCGGAAGTGTTTGAGGCCCATCCAGGCCATGCGGTAGAACTGCGAGCCGCACCAAGCCACGACCGGGGTCGTGAACGCGAGTTGGAGCCAGTTGATCCACGCGTGGTTGAAGATCGCGAACCGGCCGTGCGACATCGCGATGACCAGCACGGGCAGGGACAGCGCCGCCCCGACGACTACCTTGCGGAGCAGCACCGCCTGCTCGCCTTGGTTGACGTGCATATGGGCCGCGTGCTCATCGTCGGTCATGCCCTCCATGTGCCCCGCACTGCTGGAGTTCGTTTCCCCGCCCCGTCCGTGCCCTGCGTGGTTGGAAATCTCTCCGTGTCCGGCGTGATTCCTGTTCGCCGCTGAAGCGGGTTGCGCTGGCACGGGGAGTGGAGTCGGCGGAACCACAGCGTCGTACCCCGTTCCCCGCACGACGCCCGCCAGCGCTTCCGGAGAGGTGGACGTCGGGTCAAACCGAACCGTCGCGGTCTTGGTGAGGAAGTTCACACTCGCCGTCGAGACGCCCGCAGACTTGGAGAGCACCTTCTCGATCGTTCTGGCGCATGAAGCGCATGTCATTCCCTTGAGTGACAAATCGACACGCTGTTCCGTCGCCTTTGGCAAGGTGGCATCGGGCGTGTGCTCATCGCTGTGAGTCGTGTGCCCCGGAATTGCGGTGACCGTCGATGGGGCTTCGTCACCGTGATGGTGCTCGTGGTTCAATGGAATCCCTTCTGGTCCGTCTTCTGGTCAAGGCAGCTTCGCAGTGCTCGCCTGTTTGGCATCCGAGGCGTTCCCGGCCTTGGTCTTGTCATTGTTCTTGAGGACCGCCCCGGCGATGAGCGCACCGGCCACTGCCAAGCCCACGATCAGGGGCACGAACTTCCGCCACCCGGTCGCCGGGGGCCTGTCGTCATGGCATCCACAGTTGCAACTCATAGTTCACCTCGCCTTCGCATCGCTCTACACCAACACCCGGCTGACGGCCTCGACCGCTTTGAGCCCCGTGCCGAACCGGGCCATCGATTCTCTGTTCTTCTCCAGTTCGCCATAGGGCAGGAACCGCACGCTCAGGTCGGCGACACGCCGGAACGCGGGCCTAGCCAGTTGCTGGCGCACGTCGTCCTCCCGCGCATCGGGCGCGACCAGGAAGAGTTTCACCCCCGCGTGGTCGGGCACGCCCAGCGCGAGGTCCAGCATCCGCACGATGCCCGAGTAGATGCTCGTCGTGTGCTCGACCTCGAACGCGGCGGCAACGCGAACCATCGGCGAGCCGTTGCTCCCGGCCCGCTCCAGCCAGAGCACGTCGATGAGGCGGATCGCCTCCGCGCCCGTGGACGCTTCAACGGTCGCCGGGAGTGCATCGACGCACCCGTCACACAGGCGGCCCCCTGTCACTGCCCGGTTGCGGTCGTTGGCCGCGACCCACACGTCAAAGCCGAGCGAGCGGCCCAGGTCGCGGAGCCACCCCTGCACCTGCGCGTGCGAGCGGTCCTCCTGCTCGGCGGTCTTCTGTGCCTTGATGGCGGTGGCGGACTCGTCGCGGACTTTCTTGAGGTCCGCCTCCCACGCGGCGAGGGCCTCGGCGTCATTCTCGCGCGGCGGTGCGGTGTACCGCCCGCTCCCCACATCGAAGAGCAAGCCAGCAATCGCCCCGAGGTCGTTGCTCAGCATCGCCCGATGCTCGGCGTTGATACGCAGCACGCCCTCGCGCATGGCAAGGTACTCCTCCCACGACCCGAGCTTCACCTTCGACCCGGTGAGCGCGTTGTACCCCTTGACGATTGCGGTGTTGAACGGCGGCACCAGCGTCGGGTGCAGGAAGTAGAGCATGTTGGCCGCGGCGGGGCCGAGGCCCTTGATGCCACGCTCGGCGAGTTGGCGGATCGCCCGCACCACGCCGTCTTCGGTGTCGCAGCACGAGCAGGCGTGCAGGAAGCGACCGAAGGCCCGCTGGTTTGCCGAACTCTCGTAGATGTCGGGGATGCGGAGTTTGGGTTTCCACAGGAAAGCGTGGTCGGCCCCTTTGAAGATCTGCCGCTGCTCGGCGATCGAGTGGACGACCGTTTCCAGCGATGAGCCCTTGTAGACGTTGCCGAACGTCCCCGCGTCGATCTCTCGCACCACCTCGGCGATCCCCGCGCGGATGGAGCGGAAGTTCTTGATCCGCTGCTCCCACAGGAACCACGAGCGGTAGGCCCCGCCCGCGTCGTCCTTCCACCGGGCGATGAGTTGTGCGAGTGCGTCGTTCATGGCGTCATTGTTCCAAACCGTCAACGGGCCCGCTCACCGCGCGACCTTGCCGACCAACTCCAACAGTTCCTCGATCATGTCGTCGCGCTTGGCACCATCCTCGTGCATCGCGGCGGCCGCGCAGTGTGTGAGGTGGTTCCGCAGGAGGTTCTTTGCCACCGAGCGGAGCGACTCCTGCACCGCCGCGGCCTGCTGGATGATGTCAGCGCAGTAGCGGTCCTCCGCGATCATGGCCGCGATGCCGCGCACCTGCCCCTCGATCCGCTTGAGGTGTTTCAGGTTCGCGGCCTTGATGCTCGCATTGACTCCCACCGCGTGCGCCCCCGGCCCGACGCCGTCGCGGGCCTGGTCCGTGCTGACTCCCGCTCCGAGGTTGCACCCGCACGCCGCGCCGTTCAGCGCCGAACGCGCTGCACGCTCGGACACACCCTTGCTCGACTTGCCCTTGGCCATCGCCGTCGCTCCTTGGCTCGATGCTCCACCACACACTCAACCGCAGCAACCGCCGGAGGTCTTCGCGCCGGGTGTGCCACCGGGCATGGCGTTCTTCGCCCCGCCGCAGCACCCGCCGCCACTCTTCGCGGGCGTCGTCGGAGCCGTGGCCGCAGTGTCACCAACCGCCTTCGCCGGATACCCGGCCTGGTCGAGCGCGTTCACGGCCTTGCCCGTGGCCCACCCGTCCGCAGTTTCGATCACCGCCGAACCCAACGCCACCGACTTGATCCTCACCCCCGGCACCGCCGAAAGGGCCTTGGTCACGGCCTGCACGCAGTGCCCGCAGGTCATGCCGTCGATGGCGAGTGTGGTGGTCTTGTTCGTTTCAGTCGTCGTGTTCATGCGAATCTCCTTGGTGGAAGTATACTCCCCCGGAGTATGTACGACCACCTGGGCCTCGCGGTTCGCGCCTGTTATTCCCAGAGTTTCCGGCGTATCCCCTGCGTTGCCGTACAATGGAGAGATGACGCCCGAATCACGGAAAAAGATGAGCCAATGGCACGTTGGCGTCGCCGCCGAAGCGTTTGCAGCGGGGTTGTTCGCTCGCTGCGGGTACGACGTGTCGGTTCAGTACGGCGCGAACCAGCCCGAGTACGACCTTGCCGTGATTCGGGGCGAGCGCATGATGAAGGTCTCGGTAAAGGGAAGCCAGGATGGCGGATGGGGCCTGACGCAATCGTACTTGGAGAAGGGTAAAGCCAACTACCACGAAGCGATTGACGTGTGGGCCGCAAGGCACAAGCCCCGCACGGTCGTTTGCTTCGTGCAGTTCGACGGCGTTGCGATCACCGCGATGCCGCGTATCTACCTCGCCACTCCCGGTGAGATCGCGGCCCATATGAAGGCTTCCGCCAAGGGTCGGGGTGACACCATTCTGGAAGAGGACAAGTGCTGGGGACCGCGTTCACAGGCGCACGGAACGACCGACCAGATTCCCGCGTCTTGGCACTTCTCGTCCGAACGAATCGAGCAACTGTTGCTGATTGCGTGATATTCACATGTGGCTCTCGGGTGGTAGAAATGGTTGCAGCGGATGACCGCCGCCGCTCCCTAATGCGCCGGTGGGCTTCCGCACTGCACTTGGGGAATGCCGCTACGAACCTGCGGGCGCACTCAACTCGCGTGGGGGATGCCGCAGCCGGAATCGGGAATCACGCCCGCAACCTGCGGGATGCCCCAAAGTCGGTGCGGGTTCCCGCCGATGAAGGGCGCGGCCCCGCACGCGGTTTGCGGGCCGGAGTCCGCGGCGCACTGGCAGGGTTCCATGCCGTGCGGGCCATGGTCCGTGATCTCGTCGGGTCTTTGGAGACTCCCCATGCCTCACGACTACATCCCGCGGCCCGATGGCGACTTCTCCGCGTGGGCGAACCATTACTACGAGGCCGTGAAGAAGTGGTGGGATGCCAACGGGCTGGACCCGACCGACCTCAAGCCGCTGGAAACGGCCCTCGCCGAGTGGCAGAAGGATTACCCCGCGCACGTCGCGGCGCAGGCCAAGGCCGAAGCCGCCGCCGCCGCGAAGAAGGTCGCGCGATACGGAGTCGCCGGAGGACCGCCGGGGCTGGAACCCGAGGCCCGCCGCATCGCGGCGTTTATTCAGACGTACCCCAAGACGACCGATGCCGACCGCGCCACGATCGGGATTCGCGTGCGGATCGAGGGCGGCCCGCCCAGCCCGACGCCGACCACGCGCCCGCTCGCCAGAGTCGAGAGCGGCAACCGCCTCACGCACACGCTTCGCTTCAACGATGAATCCACACCCACGCGCCGCTCCAAACCCAGGGGCGTGCAGGGCGCGGAAGTCTGGCTCGCGCTGGCGGATGCCCACGACCCCGAGCCGCCGTTGAACACCGACCCGCGCTCGGGCGAGGCGGGGTACCGCTTCCTCGCGCTGAGTTCACGCGGCAACCTCAAGGCCGACTTCACGGCGCAGGACAAGGGCAAGACGGCGTACTACGCCCTGCGGTGGGTGAGCACACGCGGGGAAAAGGGGCCGTGGTCGGAGGTCGCGGCGGCGACGGTGGCGGCGTAGGTAAGCAGCGAGCCCCGCGGTCAGACCGCTTCGCGCACCGGGCCCGCGGATGCGGCGTTGTCCGGGGCTCCGGCCTGAAGCTCGTGCCCGGCGGGTGGGGCGTGGGACATACTGTCGGCGCGGGAGTGTGTGGATTCAAGCCCCGCCGCGACGATGGTCACATCGTCGGTCGGCGTGCCTCCGGCCGTGTGCGCCGCGAGCGCCTCCCGGAGTGCGGCGAGCAGCGGCCCGACGCCCGGCGGGGCGGTCGCCAGAACCGCTTCGAGCCGCGCGCGGCCGAACTGCTTGTTGCCGGCGTCGAACGCCTCGGTCACGCCGTCGCTCACCAGCAGCAGCCGGTCGCCGGGGTGCAGCGCCAGTCGTCGGTTCTCCCAGTGCCAATGCTCCTGGGCCTGCCCGATTCCCAGCAGCATGCCCGTCGGCGGTAGCGGGACCACACCGGGGCTATCACCCGCAGCGGCGCGGAGGATGTACCCGGGGTCGTGCCCGGCGCTGGCGTATTCCAGTTCGTCGGCGCCGGGCCGGAGCACGGCGATGAACATCGACGCGAAGTCCTCTTCGAGGCTGACCTGCGTGAAGCGCCGGTTGATGAGGGTAAGAATCTCCGCGGGGTCCGCGCTCTTCTCGCAGGCGCCCAGCAGCAGGGTCTTGAGCATCGCCGCGCTCATCGCCGCGGGGACGCCGTGCCCGGTGGCATCCGCGATGCAGACCAAGAACGAGCCGTCGGAAAGCGGGATCGCATCGAAGTAGTCCCCGGCGACATTTTCGGCGGGCACGTACACGGCGGCGAGGTCCAGGCCGGGAATGCCGGCGGGGGCGGGGCACAGGTGCTCCTGGAGACGGCGGGCCTTGGCGAGCTGATTCCGCCGGTCGTTCTCGTCTTCTGCGAGCGCGGCGCTCATGTGTCCGATCTCTTCGGAGAGGAACTCGAACTCGGCGGTGGCGAACCGCTCCGGCGGCGACCCCAGTTCGCCCGCCGCGATTTTCCGGACCGACGCGACCAACCGGTTGAGCGGGCGGTTGACCAGGCGGATGATGACGAGATTGGCGATCAGCGCGATGAACAGGGCCCCGGCGGCGACGAACGCGAGCCGCTCCAACGCGAGCCGTCGAACCTCGCGCATCACCACCGCCGCGGACTTGGAGACTTCGACGGTGATCCCGCCGAAAGTGGCCCGCCCGACCAGCGGTGCATCGGACGAACGGACTGCCGGCTTGTCCGGTGTGTCGACCGGCCCGGTCCTGTGCTGGGCGTGAACATCTCCATGACCGTGCGCGGAATGCGGCGCCGACTCGTACACGCGGCCGTCCGGGCCCGCGACGCGGACCAAGATGTGGTGGTCGGGCGAATCCTCGTGCTGCATCGACTCGCAAACTTCATCGATGGACGATTGGACGGCCTCGGGCCGGGTGATGTGGAGCGACGCCAGGAGCGGCGCAAGCGTGCGTGCTTCGTTGGTGAGCGCGGCCCGGGTGTCGGCGAGCCGCTCGGTCAACTCGCGGCGATAGTCCACCGTCAACCACGCGGCCACGCCGACGAGCGCGACGGCGTTGACAGTGACGAGCACCTGAACGCGGAGCGAGCGAATGCGTGAGAGGCGGCGGGGCGGGGCGGCGTCGGAGGACGTGGCGTGATCGTTTGTCATCAGTGGTCTTGCGTCCGCCCGGCGTTACGGGCCGGGCGGGGAGGGCGAGGGCCGTCGCGGCCCCGTCAAGTTGTAGAACGCGGCGATGGTGGCTCCCACAAGCCATCCGGAAACGAAGACGCAGAACACGCCCATGACGGTCTGTGTCCATGGCTTGTCCCACGTGACGATGGGGCCGAAGTCGATGCCGTGAACGAGTGAGTTGGCGAAATGGAGGGCGACGTCGCGGGCCAAGACTGCCATCAAGGCGGCGCAGCCGAGGTACAGCGCGGCGAGTGTCGCGCCCAGGGCGAAACCCAGCCGACGGGGGTCAATGATGCGCATGGCTGTTCCCTCCTTCGGCGCGGCCCGGGTCGGTCGGTGGCGCGCCGTCGTGGTCGGACCCGCTGCGACGCCAGGAGAATGTGGCGGTCAAGAGGTGACAAGCCAGCATGGCCGCGAGGGCGATCGGGATGACCCATCCCTCGCGCACGCCGACAAACGGGAGAACGAAGATCAAGAGCAATGGGCCGAGGCAGCCCAGCAGCATCAGCCAAGAGTGTTTGTGTCCGGGCCCGCAGCACATGATGCCATCCTTTCTCGGTGCGGCACGTGTGGCCGCCCGTCGGTACTGTCTCAGCCCTCCACCGGCCCGGCCACCGTGCCCTCGGGGTGCTGGTACCAGCCCGGGTCGTCGTACGACGTGATGTCCCTGCGGACTTTCACGACCGTGAACATGCCGCCCGCGTCGATCTCGTCGAAGGGGCCGGGCCACGCGCTGCCGATGGTGTTGGGCGGTCGGCCCATGTCCATCATGCCCGACATGCTCGCGGGCATGGCCATGTAGCCGGGGATGCGTTTGGCCAACCGCGCCGCCAGGTCGTCCTGCTTCACTCCCAGATTCAGCGGCAGGTTGTGCCCCATGCCGTTCATCAGGTGGTGGACCTTGTGGCAGTGGAAGGCCCAGTCGCCCTCGGCGTCGGCGATGAACTCGATGTCGCGGGCCGCGCCGGTGGGGACGTTGGTCGTGACCTCCGGCCACTGCGCTGATTCGCGGATCGGGCCGCCGTCGGTGCCGGTGACGTTGAACGAGTAGCCGTGCAGGTGGATTGGGTGGGCGTTGGTCATGCTCAGGTTGCCAATGCGGATGCGGACCCTCTCACCGAGGCGCGCAACCAGCGGCGACGTACCGGGGAACATCCGCCCGTTGAACGTGAAGAGGTTGAAGTTGGTCATCTCGGTCGGGTCGGGCGTCGCCGAGCCGGGTTTGACGAGCCACTCATTGAGGAGGATGGCGAAGTCGCGGTCAACACGGCGCACGGCGGAGTCGCGCGGGTGGACGACGAACATGCCCATGAGCCCCAGGCCCATCTGGAACATCTCATCGAAATGCGGGTGGTACATGTAGGTGCCGTGCTGACGCAGCGTAAACTCGTACTTGAAGGTCTCGCCGTTGCGGATGTGCTTCTGCGTCAGCCCACCCACGCCGTCCATGCCGTTCGGCAACAGGATGCCGTGCCAGTGGATGGTGGTGTGGATGCCCTCGGGCAGGTTGTTGGTGACGAGGAGGCGGATGCGGTCGCCCTCGACGGCTTCGATCATCGGACCGGGCGACTGGCCGTTGTAGCCCCAGCAGTTGACGACCACGCCGGGGGCGAACTCGCGCTGGACTGGCTCGGCCACAAGACGGAAGACTTTCACGCCGTTGTCCATCTCGAACGGGAGCGTGGGCGTGTTGGGCATGACGACGGGCGTGTAGGGCAAGGCACCTTGCGCGGTTGCGGCGGTGGGAGAAGCCGTTTCAATCGGCGGGAACGCGGGCGGCGGTGGTGGAGTGGGGGTTGGCGACGGTGGGGGAACGTGGCCCTGATGCTGGGGCTGGAACGCCGCGAGTACGGGGGCCGCGGCGAGTGCTCCGGCGGTCGCGGTGAGGATTTGTCGGCGGGTCAGCGGGTGGGTGGATGGGTCGTTCATGGTCGTGTGCTCCGAGCGGCCAAACCGGGGCGTGATCGCGCGGGCTTACTTCGGGTTCATGCCGGGCATATCCGGCATCGGGGGAACGGGGGAGACGGGTGCGGGGGATGGCGGTGACTTGGGATCGGACGCAACGGGCGCGGGCTTCGTCATGCCCGGCATTTCGGGCATGGCATCCGGAGTTGCGTCCTTTGGAGTTGGCACCTCTGTCGGCATCGGCGCGGGCGATGGCGCGGCGATCGGCAGGTCGGGGAGCTTCACGCCGATGACTCGCTCCAACTCGGCCCGCGCGGTCCAATAGTCCTGCACGGCCCGGGCCTGGTCGATGCCCACGCGTGTTTCCGCCGACTTGGCCACAAGCAGGTCCGGGACGCCCACGATCATGGCGTTGTACTCGGCCTGCGTAAGCCCGACGATCCTCTGGCGCAGGGGCACGATCGACCGCTCGTAGCGCTCGGCGGCGCGGCGGGCCAGCGCCATGCGCTCGGCGGCGATGCGGACCTCGGCACGGGCCGCACCCCGCCAACCCGCGAGCCGGTCCTCGGCCTGGCGGATCAGTGCCTCGCGGCGGGCATAGGCCGCCTGGTGCTGGTGGAAGATCGGGAGCTCGAAGCTGATGTGGGGGCCGGTGCCCTGCACGCCATCGCTGCTCCGCTCGGTCTCCACGCCCACAGCGCCCGTGGTCAGGAACCACTTCTTGTCCATGTCGAGCCCCAGGCGCTGCAACTCGATCTCCCGGCTCAGCATGGCGAGGTCCACGCGCTTGTCGAGGGATGTGGCGACCAACGCCTCGGCGTCGGGGTCTGCCGCCGGAATCGCGGCGACGGACTCGTCGATGGTCCACGGGATGTTCGAGTCGGTCAGGTCGAGCAGGCGGCGGAGCGTCTCGCGGCTGATACGGACCGCGGCCTCAGCGCGGTCCAGGGCAAGCCCGGCTTCCTCCACCGCGGCCTGCTCGTTGGCGGAATCAAGATCGGCGATGTGCCCCTGGGCCTGCTGGCGCTTTGTCAGCTCGGCCGCGACATCCGCAAACTCGGCGAGTGCCCGTTGGTGTACGAGCACGCGCGTGTCGGCGAGGTACTGGAAGTAGGCCCGGCGAACCTGCGTGGCCTTGTCGAGCACCGCATCGGTCACGCGGAGCAGCGAGGTTTCCAACTCGGCCCCGGCGATCTTCTTGCGCAGCGGCACCAGGAACATGTCCAGCCAGAAGTCCAGCCCCACGTTCCAGTTGGGCGACGAGGGACCGCTGTCGGGGAAGCGGACAAACCCGGCGAGGTCGGGGTTCTTGAGCAGCCCCGCGTGGACCAGGTCGGCCTGCGCGACGCCGAGATCCTCGTAGACGGCCTGCAAGTCCCGGCTGCGGAGCAAGGCCACCTGCACGGCTCCCTCGGGCGTGAGCGGCCGCGCGAGCAGGTCGTTCACAAGGGCATCGACCTGCGCATCCTCCTGCGTCCCCAACCGCCAATGCACGCGGGTCATCGCCGGTCCGAGCCGGCTCTCGACCTGACTCTGCACATCGGGAAAGCGCTCGTCGGGCTTGACGGATACGCAGCCTCCCAGTCCGACGAGGATCACGGCCGATGCGGCAAGGTATTGAAACGGAAAGCGGACTGGTCTCATGTCGAGAATCCTCGAACAACGTGGGCATCACTCGCGGTTGTGATGCAGGGAGGAACTTGATGCGTCGCACGAGGCGGGTCAGCGGTGACCGCCCGTGCCCGGCCCTCCCGGACCCATCGGGCCGCCCATCGCCCCCATCCCTCGGCGGTGCTCGCCCATCTCCGACCACATCCCACCGTGGGCGCGACCGCCGGCCCAACAGTTGGCCCATGCGAAGTCTTGCCGCGTTCCCTGACCGCCGCAGCAGCGGAGCCAGCCGGTCTTGATCGAACCGCCGCGCATCCAGTCAGCCTGGCCGTAGAACCGGCTGCACTTGCCCGCCGGATCAGAGGCGAGCGGGTGTGGCTCAAGCTCCACCATCTGATCGCCGCTCCCGAGCGTCATGGGCTGGGCGTCGATGGGCTGTTGGTTCTTGAGGGTCTGGTCCCATGTGTGGACCATGACCTCGCCGGTGTCGGCGTTGGTGACGACTTCGGCCTTGCCATTCTGAATCGGAACGATGTCACCGCCGTTGGGGCCGGCTGCGGCCTTCGACTCAGAGCACGATGAAAGCAGCGCGATGGACGCGATCACGCTGATCGCGGCCACGATGGTAAGGAGCAGTTTCATGGAGAATCCTCCTTTGTTTGAGCACGAGAGCCACTCGCTCGACTACGGGAACCGTCACTTCGCGGCGCTGCTGGGCGACATGCACTTGTCCCACGCCACGCCTTCGCTGGCGCATCCGGCGCACTTAACCATGTGCGTGCCATCCTTGATGTAGACCGACATCTCCATCTTGCAGCACGGGCACTGGTAGGTGCTGAGAGTCTGAACGCCGCTCGCGTTCGTGGCCGGATGATCGCGGTGCGCCGCGGTCACCGCGGTGTAGCACTCCTTGCAGACCATCGTCTTGCCGGTCGCGGCATCGGTCATCATGTGCTTGTCGCTCTGGCAAGCGCCCAGCGTCAGACCGCAGGCCGCGAGAACGGTGAAGTGGAAACGATGGTGAGTACCAGTCTTCATGTGAATCTCCTTGCTGGGGACCGCTGGGGGCGGTCCGGTGAATCTGTGCGTCTCATCACTTCGCGGCCGGTTCATCCGCGGGCTTCGGAGGCGTCCAACCCTTTGGCGGCAGGCACTTGTCGCAGGCGAGGCTCTCGGGCGCGCACTTGCCGCACTTGAGCTTGGTCACGCCGTTCTCCGTGTAGATGGACATCTCCGTCTTGCAATCCGGGCATACGTGGCGGGTGTGCGCCTCCTGGTAGGTTGCACCCCGGAGATACTCGGTGGAGTGGGTCACCTTGTAGATCTCGTTGTAGCACTCCTTGCACACGACCTTGCTGTCGGGAGCAGGCTCGACCATCGTGTGCTTGTCGCTCTGGCAGGCGGAGAGGGCGAGGCCGCAGGCGGCGAGGGCGGTGAAGAGGAACGGACGGTGGACGCGGCTGGTCATGCGGGGCTCCTTGCTGAGGGCCGAGCACTCCTCCGACAGCGCGGAGAGTGGGTTGCCCATTGGAGTCATTGTCTCCCGCGCGATGCCCCGGGGCCGCGCGGAAGTTTCCCCAATCGCCCACTCACGCACGACGATCCTCAACAAGAATTGGACCCGGATCAATCACTCGGAACATGCGCCGGGCAGCCCCAAGAGCATTGCTCCGCGGTGCGCAGTCCTGTCGGCGTCCACCCCGGTCTCAAGGTGTGGATTCACTCACCGGTTCCACGGCATCCGGGCCAGGATCATGCCCATCCCGCAGGTGCCTGTGACCCCGGAGAAGACCAGCCCGGCTCCTACGAAGGCCGAGAGCCCGATGAACGCCGGGTGGACGAACCATCCGAGCACCGCCCCCAGCAGCACCAGCGACCCCGCCGCGATGCGCACCTGCCGCTCCAGCGACATGCTCTTCTTGCCGCGAATCACCGGCAGTCCCGCCTCCACGCACGCAACGGTGCCCCCTTCGATGTTGACCGCGTTGGTGAACCCCGCCTTGACGAACTTCCCGCACGCCTGCTGGCCCCGGCTTCCCGAGCGACAGATGAGGTACAGCGGGTCGTTGGCCGAGCCGTTGCGGACCTCCATCACGGCCGCGGGATCGAGTTGATCCAGCGGGACGTTCCGCGCAGTGTCAACGTGGACCTCGCGGAATTCGACGGGCGTGCGCACGTCGATGAGGTCGATCTTCTTGCCGTCCTTACAGAGCGCTGCAAGCTCCTGCGGTTTGATGACGGCGATGCTCATGGTCTACTCCCAGAGGGCCGGGACGGTGGCGGTTGGCGAACTCAAGATTTCTTGTTCGACATCTTCATGATGGCGACGACCAGCAGAACCACCACGAGCACGCCGACCACCGCCCAGATCCACATCCCTCCGCCCGACCAGCCATTCATCCATCCGTTGTCATGGTTCATCGTGGAGGTCCTTTCGTCGTGACGCACCGTCCCCAGAACCGCTCACGCCTTGCTAGTGACATCCACCAGCGGGTCCTCGCATCATGGAACACCCCTCCATGTCCTTCTTCATCTTCTCGCCCATGTCCGCGGGTGCTGAAGCCATCACATGCTGCATCATGTGCTCCTTCATCGCGGAGTCCATGCGCATCATGTGTTCGCGGGCATCGGCGCGCTGCTTGACGAGCTCGTTGATGACGGCGGCCATCGCATCTACCTTGGTCGGCCCGGACGCTTCGTTCATGGTGGCCAACAGGCGATTGAGGCCCGCATCGGACTCTTTCTGCGTGACCACCGCCTCATCGCCCATCTTCGCCATCGCCGCGCAGCACCCCGAGAGTGTCGATGGTGCTTTGACGGTCGGCTTCTCGGCTTGCTTTGCTTCCTTGGCGGGCTGTGCAGCCCACCCGAGCGACAGGGCAGCGGTGCCTACAAGCACAGCGGTGAACAGGAAAGGACGGTGGATGCGACTGGTCATGCGAAACTCCTTGCTGAAGGCCGATCACTCCCCCAACAGCGCGGAGAACGGGTCGGCCAATGGAGTCATTGTGTCCCGTGGGCCTCGCCGTCTCTGTGCGGACGTTTCCCCAATCGCCGCAAGTGGGACCCTGCCCGGTCAAGCAAACGTGATCAGCGGCTTGAGCATCCCATCCGTCTTGGTCTGCATCATCGCGAACGCCCTCTCGATCTCGGCGAACTTGAAGCGGTGCGTGGTCAGGGCCAGCGGATCAACACGGCCTGCGGTGATGAGGCGCATGAGCCGGCCCATGCGCTCGGAGCCGCCGGGGCACAGGCCGGTGCGGATGGTCTTGTCGCCCATGCCCACGCCCCATTCCTTGCGGGGGATCGGCACGGACTCTTCTTCGCCGCCGTGGTAGCCGAGGTTGGAGATCGTCCCCCCTGGTCGGGTCGCCCTGACGCACGCCGCGAAGGTCTTGGATGAGCCGAGCGCCTCGATGGCGGTGTCCACACCCTTGCCGCCGGTCAGCCGCATGATCGCATCCACGGCGTCTTCCTTGGAAAAGTCGATGACGATATCGCAGCCGTACTTCTTCGCGAGCGCGATGCGGTTGGGGACCGACTCGACGCCGATGACCAGGCCGGCGCCTTGCAGCCGCGCGCCCACGGTCGCCATCAGGCCCAGCGGGCCTTGGGCGAAGACCGCTACGCTCCCGCCGACGGGGATGTTGCCGTGCTCCGCGGCCATGAAGCCCGTCGAGAGCATGTCGCAGCAGTACGCCGCCTGCTCGTCGGTCAGGTCGTCGGGGATCGGGGCCAGGTTCGCCACGGCGTCGTTGACGTGGAAGTACTCGGCCATGCTGCCGTCCTTGATGTTGGCAAACTTCCATCCGCCCAGCATCCCGCCGCACTGCGACGAGTAGCCGCGCTGGCAGTTATCGCAGGCGAAGCAGGGCGTGATGGCGTTGACGGCGACGCGCTGGCCGATCTTGATCATCTCCCTCGCCCTGACCGCCTCGCCCAGTTCATGGATCACGCCCACGGCCTCATGCCCGAGCGTCATGTCCGTGCGCGGCCCGATGGCCCCCGCGAGGGTGTGGACATCCGAGGTGCAGATGAGGGCCGCAGTGGTACGGATGATCGCATCGTTGGGCCCGGCGCGGGGGATCGGTTTGTCGATGACCCCGACCTTGCCGATCGAGTGCATGACGAAGGCTTTCATGGTGGTGGGCATAGTGGGTTCCTTCTGGGAGAACGGCTTGAGCGCCCGTGCCTGCGGCGAGAAAACGGCCGGGCGGATGTTCTCCGCCGGGCCGTTGAGCGATCCGGTCTTTCCGGATTCTCAGTGGTGCGGTTTGTCGCACGCCACGAGGAAGAGAGCAAGAGCGAGCGCCGCGGTGATGCGGGCAGCGGCGTACAGCCGCGGCATCCGAGCCGTGGCCGTGGCGAAGAGGCGATGCAGTGTGGTGATGGTGTTCATGGGCTTTGCTCTGTGGGTAAGGTCTTCGACGGCTCGGGGAGCGTCTCAGACGATGTGGGTCCAACCTCAGACGGCCGCACCGGCCATCTTTTCGCAGGTCTGGGCGCACTTGCGGCAGGTCTGG
Organism: Phycisphaerales bacterium; assembly: GCA_041661205.1. Classification (GTDB taxonomy): domain Bacteria; phylum Planctomycetota; class Phycisphaerae; order Phycisphaerales; family UBA1924; genus RI-211. The sequence continues at coordinate 7,655 of JBAZUW010000008.1, read as the reverse complement.
GCGCACTGCGTCATCAGCTTGTCGCCCTTGGCGAGCTTCTCGCACGAGTCGGCGCAGGCGTTGCAGATCTCGGCGCACTCCTTGCAGATGTGCGGGGCGTGCTCGGAGTCGCGGGCCGTGAAGCACGCGGCCAAGCCGCAGATCTGCTTGCAGTCCTGCAAGATCCCCTGATGCTCGGGCGAGGCGTGCGGCCCGCCCAGGTGCAGGCAGTGGTGCGCGGTCTGGGCGCAAATGGTGGCGCACTCGCCGCAGGCCTTCATACAGTCGAGCGTGTCCTTGGAGGGGGCTTCGTGATTCATGGTCAGATTCCTTTGTTCGGCGTGAGAGAATGGGTCACGGCGGCACAGCGTCGTCTGACCAGTGAAGGAGTTGTACACCCCGGCCTTGCGGGAACAACGGCGGACGTTTCCCCAATCGCCCAAGGCCAACGCCGGCGATGGTCAGTGGTGCTTGTACCACCCCACGCCCTTGATGTCGTTCCAGGCGTTGGTCCGGTGGCAGAGGAAGCACTGCGACACGTCGGCGTGCTCGACGCGCGCGGCAATTGCCGAGACCGTGCCGGAGCGCTCGCGGGTCTGTGATGACGGGGGCCGGTCGGCGGCGGGCGGGGCGGGTGCCTTCACCGCACGCACCGCCAGGATGATGTCCAGGTACACGCTCCGAACGTCCGTGATGCGGAACCCCGCGGTCCTGGTGTTGGCGAGCGTGTCACGGTTCATCTCCGTCCCGGTGCGGCGAGTCCAGAGGGTCATCAGGTCCAATGTCCAGGCCAGCAGGAACTGGCGGCTGCGCACGTGCTCGAACATGAGCAGCCGCCCCCCCTCTCCCTCCGGTCGCAACACTCGGTGCAGCTCGCGCAGGGCCCGCACCGGGTGCGGGACCGAGCACATGGTGCAGGAAGTAACCGCCGTATCGAACGAGGCGTCCGGGAAGGGCAAGGCCAGTGCGTCAGCTTTGAGGAGGCGGATGGCACCGGCGTACGTCCGCGCCCGCTTGGACGCGCGGCGCAGCATCTCGTCGCTGATGTCAATCGCAGTGATGTCCATGCCCGGCGGGAACGCGGCGAAGTCCGTGCCCGTCCCGGCGGCAACGAAGAGCACCTTGCCTCGCATGTCTGCGAAGAGCGCGGCCTTGGCCGGGCCGCGCCGGAAGCACGAGGCCTCGCGGAAGTCATAGAGCCGGGCACGGCAATCCCAAGCGCTGGTCATGGGTGTGAACCTCCCAGCGAACCGCTTCCCGCCGTGAGGGCCCAGCGGCGACACGACGCGCCGTAGAGTGCCAGGAGCAAGGAGGCGAGCACACCGGCCGCCGCGCCGTACCACATCGCCGCTGCCCACGTGAGCACGCAACCGCTGCCGTGCAGGAGGCAGACCGCCATCGGTGCGATCATGGCCAGGAGCATCGAGGGCGTCATCGATTCGATGGAGCCGAGCAGCGGCGCGGCCAGCCACGTCAGAATGACTTGCACCAACATCGCGACCACCATGCCGATCGCCACCTCCACAGCGAAGCCCCATTCGGTCATGTGGGCCATGTGCATAGCCGCCATTGAGACTGCGCCGACCACGGCCAGAAAGAGGACATCGCCGACGGCAATGCCGATCCGTCGGATCCGGTGTCCCAGCGCAGTGCGTCCAGTCCCCGCTTGGTTGGTACTCTGACACGATTGATGACACCGTCGCATGTCTTGCTCCACAGCTGTGCGCTCATTTGAGAAACCCGCGGACATAGGTGTCCTTCTCCGCTTCGCTGAGGCGGTCCCAACCACCGAGATAGCCGCTGCTGTGTTGGCAGCAAAATGCGACGACGTAGCCCTTGTATGTCACGGATGGCGAGGACGCGACGATCGGTTTGCCAGTGAACCGATCAACCTGATTCACAGGAACCCGCGTCGAAGGGCCGGGAGACGGCAGACCTGCCGTCACCTCACCTGGGTGGAACAGGGGCGGCAGAGGCTCGCCGGCTGTCTGAGTCCGCTGCGGCCCACCGCCCAACACGAGCGGGAACATGAGGACCGTCACGGCACAGCCGACCGCCACGATCCCGAAGTAGATCCACATGGCTCTGGACGTGCTCGCTAGAGCGGTTGGCCGCTTCCCGCGAAACGGATAGGTGGTTGGCGCATGATGGCTCTCATCCCGGCTCTGTCTCCCTCCGGAGAAGCTTCGAGGGTGTGTCTTGCGGCTCATGGAGGCTCTCTCGCGGGGCGGGGGACGAGGCTGCAGCTACGTGGCCGTCAATGGTGCTTGTACCACCCCACACCTTTGATGTCGTTCCACGAGTTGGTCTGGTGGCAGAGGAAGCACTGCGACACGTCGGCGTGCTCGACGCCCGCGATCTTCATCGAAACCATGCTGAAGTGCATCATGTAGTGGCTCGGCGGTGCCGTATGGCACTGGCTGCAGTCGGTCGAGAGGGGCGAGGGGTGGCGGAACTCGGGGATGGTCCATCCGCCCTGGGCGATGCTCGTGGCGTGGCACGAGGCGCAGTCGGTGCCAAAGAGCGTGCGGTGCCGGTCCTGGTTGGCGTGGCAGGCGTTGCAGTCGAGGAGGGTCTCCTCTGGCGTGATCCGCGGATGCTGGACCGGGAGCGAGGCGGCGGTGATTCCCGAGGGGAGCGGGTGGGCCTTGATGCCGAGGGCGACGAGGATGGTGTGGTCCATGAGGATGGGCCGCTGGCCGACGCTTTCCTTCAACTCCCCCATCCCCACGCCCTGATGCTCGACGTGGCAGCCGCGGCAGTCTCCCACGTTCGCGTGGAAGGCCGTCGATTGTTTGGAGAGGAGCGTCTGGTTGCTGGCGTGGCAGACGATGCACTTGTCGGCCACGATCCCCTGTTGCGGCGTGTGGCAGGCCTCGCAGTTGCTCGCGAGAAACTCGTGCTTGGGCGAGAGAGGGCCGGGCTTGACCATCGACTGCCAGACGGGCACGGCGGCCGAGCCGCGCGTGTACATGAGGTAAGGGACGGCTACGACCGCGCCGAAGGCGCCGAGGATGACGATGCCGTAGATGATCTCGATGGTCTTCATGGGTCAGGTCCACCACCGCAGGCCGAAGTAGAACCCCGACCAGATGTGCAGGATGAGCAGGGCGTAGAGGGTCACGGAGAGCACGATGTGCACCATCAACGCCCGGGCGAACCAGCGCTTGAACACCTCGTGCGTGCGGATCGCGTACTCCAGGTCCGCCACGGACTCGGCGAGACGGGTGACATCGCCGGCCGGGCCGCGCGGCGCTAGATCGATCCCCAGCGCCGCCAGGCCGGCCGCGAGGAACGGCGCCCTCGGGAGGGCTCTTGCCTCGGCCGGTGAGTTTTCGAGCACGCCCCACGCGCTGTCCAGATCGCCCCGGGCGGTCTGCAGCAGGACCAACTTGTCCTTGATCTCATGGCCGGTGTAGGTGAGCAGGTAGCGGATCGTGAAGCCGGTCACGACGACGGTCAGCATCACCGCCGTGAGCGTGATTCCCAGCGGGCTCTCGAACTTGTGGCCGGTGTGGATGATCGCCAGCAGCGGGCCGAAGATGCCCGCGTAGACGTGCAGTGCCAGGAGCGACTGCATGGAGATGTGCCGCGTGATTCGGGCGTTGACGACGGGAATCCGCTTGACGATCGGGTAGGCGAGCGTGAACAGCATGAGCACGGCGGCCGAGATGCCGAACGCCGCCCCGACTCCGCTGCCCGGGAACCGCGGCGAGTTGTGCACGAAGAAGCCCAGCCAGACCACCAGCAGGACGGTGAGTGCCGCGGTGACGATGATGCGTTCACGCTCGTTCATGCGTTACGCCTCCACCGCGATGTCGGCCGTGGGCTTGGCCTGGCAGGCGAGGATCATCCCGCTGGCCTTGTCGGCGTCGTCAAGCGCGTCCTGAACAGCCATCTCGACCGCGCCGGAAGTCATCTTCACCTTGCACAGGCCGCAGGTGCCCACGCGGCAGGAGTTCTGGATGCCTATGCCGAGCTCCTCGGAGAGTTCGAGCACGGTCTGACCCGCCTTGATCTTCGCCGACTTGTTGTTCAAGGAGAACACGACCAGCGGGCCGGTGGCCGGGGCGGCCGGTGCGGAGGCGGTCCCCGCGGGAGCCGGCGTGGGCTTGGTGGCGCCGAACGCCTCGGTCTTGACCTGTTCCGGCGGCATGCCGAGCTCGATTAGGGCGGCCTTGATCGCGTCCATCATCGTGGGCGGCCCGCACAGGTGGGCCCGGCGCGAGGTGATGTCGGGAATGGTCTTGGCGAGAAGTTCCTTGTTGATATGCCCGCGCGTGCCCTTCCAGTCTGTTCCTTCCGGGCGGGACATGGCGATCGTGACGTGAAGCCTCGGATTGGCCTGTCGCAGCGCGGCGAGCTCCTTGGCGAAGATGATGTCAGTCGGGGCTTTGCACGCGTAGAGAAAGAAGATGTCGCCGGGCCATGCCCGCTCGGTGAGGTACCGGCTGATGCTCATCATGGGCGTGATCCCCACGCCGCCGGCGATGAGCACGATGCTGCCCGCCTCTGTGCCGTCGAAGGTGAACTTCCCGACCGGCCCCGACGCTTCGATCACGCCGCCCACCTTGAGCAGGTCGTGGATGTGACGGGAGACCGCGCCCCGCGGCTCGCGCCGCACCGTTATCTCGACATAATCGCGCTGCGTCGGCGAGGACGAGATGGAGTACGAGCGGTTCATCCGCGCGCCACCGATCCAGAATGCGACGTTCAAGAACTGCCCGGGCACGAAGGTGAAGGGGAGCACGCCACCCTCCGACGCGGGCAGGAGCCGGAACGTCTTGACGCTCGGCGTCTCCACGACGACGCTCCCGACGCGGAGCTGCCCCTTCCAGTTCGCGGTCATGGGCGAGGCCGGGCTGGGAGCCGAAGCGGCCGGAGGAGCCGTCGGGGGAGTGGGGGGCGCGGGTTTGGCATCTGCCGAAGGCGGCGCTGCGGGGGGGGCGGGTGGCGCGGATGGTCCTTGCGCCGCGGGCGGCGGTGGCGTTGTGTCCGCCGGGGGAGGCTTCCCTCCCGGCGGCGGGCCCGGCGCGGATGGGCCGGGCGTTCCGGCCAGCGGCGGCGCAGCGCCGGGCGGCGGCTTTCCCGACGTGGATTCGAGGCGCCCGAAGAGGGCCGCGGCCCGCCGCATCTTGAAGAAGTACATCGCGATCATCACCGCCGCAAACGCGACCAGGAGCGCCATCAGGATCAGGTGCTCCCAAGACAGTCCCCACAGGCCGCGTGCCTCCGCAGCGGGAAGTGGCCCCGGCAGGTTCATCTGGCCCTTGAACCACTGCATGGCCAGCGCTCGCGGGTCTTTCCCCTCCGCGATGGCCCGGTGCGCTGCCAGCCCGCTGTCGAATTTCGCAACCGCTTCACGAAGCTTGGCCGTCGCTTCCTGCATCGCCGCAAAGTCGTTCGTTGGCGCAGCCTTGACTAGTTGGTCAAACGCCTCGGCCATGAGGTCGGTCCCGCTCTTCATCCGCTCGTGGGCGGCCCGCTGCACCTCATCGCGTTTCTCGGGCGGCAAATCCGGCAGGTCCATGAGTGACGGGTACAGGGCCCTGGGGGGAGTGCCGCCCATCCCCTTCATCATCTCCCCCATGCCCTCCATCATGCCGCCCATGCCGCCGCCGGCCGCAGCGGGCTGGGCCGCGCCGGCGGGCATGCCCGCGCCGCCCGCGGGCGCTGCCGCCGCGCCGGGGTGGTGCTTGGCGTGCTCTTCGGGCGACTGCGCGCGCAGATTTGACACGCAGAGCAGCGCGGCCAGCAGGCCGAGCGCAATGCCGGTTCGTCTGCGCGCGGCTTTGGCTCCAGATCGGTCTATGCTCATAGGCTCACGCCCCCCCTCGGGTTGATTTGACGCGGTAATCGCCACCTGAAAATTCTTCCCTTCCCATCCCTCTTGCCACCGCAAGGTAAAGGCAACGATGGCGCCGGGCTGGAGCTGGTCCGAGGGCAAATCTCCAAACCAGCAACCGATTCCAACATCTCGTGTTTCCAAGTCGTGCGTCGTTGCCCAGTCGTCCGCGCTCCAGTGAATCGTGGCCGCTCTCTCGGTAATCACGCGCAGCGTTTTCCCCTGGGCGATCCGTTGCGGCTGGTGAGCGAGCGTCCACATTTCGATCGCGCTGCCGGTCACGCCTTTGGCGTAGCGCTGATAGACCGGCTCGACGCGATCAAAGCACATGCTGTCCTTGTGGCTGCGAACCAACGTCAGGTACTCCGCGTGCGACCAGCACAGCGGCATGGCCGAGCCCGTGGGACCGCCGCGCTTCATGGTGCCGTTCGGCAGATCGTCGGCATCCCAGAGTTGCTCGGGCAACATGCCGCCCTCGTTGGCGAACTGTTCCATCGCCCCGATGAACGGCATCGGATCGCGTCCGACGGCCAGTTCGTAGTGGGCGCGTTCGCCCGCAAGGATCGGCCAGCAGCGCCCTTCACCCGTCCCATCGAAGGCGCTGCCGTCGGGCTTCTGACCATAGCCGTCGCGGTTGTAGCGCCGCCAACCCGGCCCCTGAGGCAGATCGCGTTTGAGCACCCGGTCAACCACTGCGAGAGAATCGATGATCAGCGGGTCCGCGGCGGCGCGAACCCCCAGCCGCACCAGTTGGAGAAAGTCGGCGCTGACGATGTTGCGGGCTGGACGCATGCCGCCGCCGTTGGCGAGCACGATCTCCGCCCCGTCCGGATCGGGCGAGGCAGTGGCTTGCTTGGGATCGGCGGGCGTGAGGCGAACGTAATGCCGCGGCGTGCCCTTCACGAGTTCGCCACGACTGGTGACCGTCCATTCTTCCAGGTGCGCCGAGAGCCAGTCCGCGTAGTCGAGCAGGAAGTCGGCGGCGAGCGTCTCCTTGCGGCCGCGCGCGAAGTCCGCCGCGCACACCACGCTCGCGATGACCGTCGCCAGCGTGGAGGGCGAGTAGCCGGAGTTCTCCTCCCAGCGGTCCTGGGCCGTCACCGGCCCGTGCAGGATCACGTACCGCGCGGCGCGAGAGACCATCGCCCACGGGTCAAACTGCCGGAGCGCCCCGGCCCGCTGCAATCGCCAGGCGAGCAGGATCGGCGCGGCCACTTGATCGAGTTGAACTCCCTTCCAATACGCTTCGCCGGAGATCGAACTGTTCTGAGGCAGACTCCCATCGGCCGCCTGCACACACGCGAGCCAGATCAGCGATCGCAGCGGCGACTCGGTGTGCCCGCACGCGAGCAGGGCCGTGGCGGTTTGCACCATGTCGCGCGTCCAGACCAGGTGATATCCGCCCCAATCGCTGTCGTCCTTGGTATCGCCCCAGGGCACGCTCAACGACGCCACGAACGCGCCCTGGAACGTCTTGTCCTCGTGGGCCAGCAACAGGCACTGGCTGAGCCGCACCAGCGAGCCCCCGTCCTTGGTGTGCGCGCTCAGATCGACCCTGGCGCAAGCGCGTTGCCACTGGCACACATACTTCTCGCGCTGGTCGGCGAAGGGCGTGGCGAACGCCTGCAGGAGGTGGGCCGAGGCGCTGTGCCGTGTGCGCCCGAAGCCCACGCCCAGCGTGAACTCCATGCCGTGCGACAGGTCAATCTCACCGATCAACGCGATTTTACCATCCTCGGCCCGCTCGAACTCCCAATCCATCTTGAAGTTGGCCATCAAGTCCCGCCAGCCGGCGCTGGAGGCCACGTAGCCGACCGAGCGCCGCGTGAAG
>JBAZUW010000007.1:13615-33949 GCA_041661205.1 Phycisphaerales bacterium | reverse complement strand
TCCGCTCGGTGACTCTGTGGTGGGTTTTTCTACTTACTTGCCAGCGGCAAGTTCGGGCTCGGGGCGGGTGGGCGGGTTGGCTAAAGGCTGTGGCACCCGGACGTTGAGCAGCTCCGCCGGGGGCGTGCGGGCTTCGCAGCGTGGGCAGAGGACGGTGTCTTCAACGAGGAAGGCGTTGCGGAGGGGGAGGTTGCATTCCGGGCAGCGAGGGCCGGCGGGGGTGGGCTTGTGGGCCCAGGCAAGGACGCCTCGAACAAAGCCCGGACGACGCTGAAAGCCGGGTTGGCCGGGGGCGAGGCCGTCGACCTCGGGGGTGCGCCAGATGAGCATGACGATGCCCGCGCCGACGAGGACGAGGGAGACGAAGGCGATGCCGAGCTGGGTTTCGAGGCCGCTGTCCCAGTTGCGGGGAGACCAGAGCTTGACGGCGCGGGAGAGGGCGGTTCCGGCGAGGCTGGCGGCGAAGGCGCCCAGGGGCATGAGGCCCATCGCGGCGGTGTTGCAGACGGCGAGGACGCGGCCACGGACGGAATCTTCGACGAGCATCTGCATCGCGGCCATGGAGGAGTTGAAGGCCCACATCCAGAAGAGGCCGACGAAGAACATGAAGACGCCGGCGACCCAGACGTTGGTCTCGAGGGAGAAGAGGAAGATCCACAGGCCACCCATCATGACGGAGAGGGGGATGAAGTGGTGCTTGGGGTACCAGGTGGGGACGATGCGCATGGCAAAGCCGCCGAAGACGGCGCCGGCACCCATGATTCCGGTGAGGATGCCAAAGGTGGCTTCCTGAAGGCCGTAGACCTCGCTGACGAAGAGGGGGAGGAAGCGGAGGACGGGGGTGGCGAACATGGCGAAGACGATGGAGGCGAGCATGGCGGCCCGCAGGCCTTTGTCGGAGGCGACGGTGCGGACGGAGTTGCGCGTATCGAACCAGAGGGTTTTGAGGTCGAAGAGGCCCTTCATGGGGAGCGGGGCGGGGGCGTCGGGGGAGACGAAGGTGGCCGCGAGGACGCCGATGAAGCTGACGGCGTTGACGGCGAAGAGCACTTCGGGGCCCTTCCAGGCCATGACGAAGCCGGCGAGCGCGGGGCCGATGGCGCGGGCGGCGTTGAAGCTGATGCCCTGCATGGTGATGGCCTTGGTGAGGTCTTCGCGCGGGACGAGGCGCGGAATCATGACCTGCCAGGCGGGATTGTTGAAGACGATGACAAGGCCCTGGGCGAGGGTGAGCAGCAGCAGCACCGTCATGGTGTAGATTTTGAGAGCCACCACCACCGCGAAGGCGATGGCGATGAGCATCATCAGGGTTTGGGTGACGATGAGCAGGGTGCGGCGATTAACACGGTCGGCGACGACGCCCCCGAGGAGGCCCAGAAAGAGGGTGGGGAGCAACTGGGCGGCGCCCAGGGCGCTGGCCCAGAGGGTCGACTTGGTGGCCTGGGCGACGATCCATTGTGTGCCCACAAACTCGAACCAGGTGCCCATGTAAGAGCCGAGGGCGGCGAGCCAGAAGGTGCGGAAGTGCTTGTGGCGCAGGACACCCCAACGCGCGAAGCGATCGTCGGTCAGGGCCTCCGGGGATTCGGGGCCGGAAGTCTGGGTTGGCGCTGCATCCACGGCGCGGATTCCGTTCCGCCGATTTCACCGCTCGGGGGCGGGTGCGAACGTTCGTGCGAACGAAGGTGGCCGCGTGGGTTCGCGGCGGAAAAAAAATCAAGTGGGCGCGGAGGGATTCGAACCCCCGTAGAAGTTAATCAGCAGATTTACAGTCTGCCCCGTTTGTCCACTCCGGCACGCGCCCAAGGACCCGAATCGGAGGTTGCCGACTCGGGCCGGGATAGTAGCGCACTTCGGCGGGGTGGGGCAAATGTGACTATCGAGGCTGGTGGTGCTGCTCGAGCTCCAGCAGGCGCTGCTTGATGTCGACGCCGGCCGCATAGCCAGTGAGTGAACCGTCCCGGCCGACGACCCGGTGGCAGGGGACGATGACGTGAAACGGATTGCGGCCCAGCGCACCGCCGACGGCGCGGGCGGCGTTGGGCTTGCCGAGGCTGGCGGCGAGTTGGCTGTAGGTGGCGGTGTGACCCCGGGGAATGGTGCGGGCCACGGCCCACACGGCGCGTTCGAACTCGGTGCCGATGTTGGCGAGGGGGAGATCGAAGGATTCAAGCGAGCCGGCGGCGAACTCGTCGAGCTGAGCGAGAAGACTGGCGATGGCGGCGGGGGTGGGGGAGGGCGGGGCGCTTGGCGTGTCGGCGCTGAAGGTGACCTGCGTGAGATGATCGTGCTCGTCGAGCTCGATGCGCATGGGGCCGATGCGGGTGTTGATGACGCAGGAATGGATGGGGCGCGTGGTGGGCGAGCGGGTGGACATCATGGGGTCTCCGTGCGGGGCTTGCGGGTGGATGTGCGGGAGGGTTTGGTGCGGGGTTTCGTCGCGGGCGATGTCGGTGTGGCTTCGAGGGACAGCAGGTTCCACGCGTGCATCGCCGCGTAGGCGCGCCAGGGGCGCCAGCGCTCCGCGTGGGCGAGGGCGGCTTTGGGAGTTGTCGCGCCAGAGTCGGCGAGCTTGCGACGCAAGATCAGATCGCCAACGGGAAAGGCATCGGGCCAGCGCAGGGCGCGCATGGCGATGTACTGCGCGGTCCAGTCGCCGATGCCGGGGCACTCGCAGAGGACGGCGATGGCCGCGGCGGGGTCGGGGGGGGGGGAGGTGGGCAGTTCGCCCCGGGCGGCACGCCGGGCGAGCTCAGCCAGGCAGGCGGCGCGGGCGCTGGTGAGGCCGAGGGTAGAGAAGTGCTTGGGCGAGGCGCTGGCCATGCGGGTGGTGTCGGGCGTGATGTGGGTGAGGCCGGCGATGGGCGTGGTGGTGGGTTCGCCGAAGGAGGCGACGACGCGGCCGGAGAGGGTGCGAGCCGCGGCGACGGAGACTTGTTGCCCCAGCACCGCGCGCCAGGCGAGCTCGAAGCCGTCGGTGCAGCCGGGCACACGCAGGCCGGGAGAGGCGAGCACACTGGGTGCGAGGATGGGGTCGGCGGCGAGCGATGAAGCGATGACGTCGGGGCGTGCGTCGAGATCGAAGAGGCGGCGGATGATCGCGATGAGCGCGGCGATGTGGGGTGTGAGCGTCTCGGCGCACTCGAAGGTGAGGCGGCCTGCACCAGGGGCTGGGGTGATGCGGAACCAGCCGGGCATGGCTTTGGGGCCGGCGCGCCAGGTGCGGGCGTAGGTCAGGCCATCGACGAGTTCGACGCCGGGGATGGCGCGCCCGGCGAGGAAGGTGATGAGTTTGGACCAGTCGAGGGGCTCGCGATATTCGAGGGTGAACATGAGGCCGCTCCCGGTGGGGGTGCCGTGTCCGCGGCGGAGCTGCGAGGGTGAGATGCCGTAACGGGCCTGAAGGGTGGCTTGCAGGCGGCGCGGGCTGCCGAAGCCGCTGGCGAAGGCGATGTCGGCGATTGGGATGCGCGTGTCGGTGAGGAGATGCTTGGCGATGAGCAGACGCGTGGTCTGCACGAGCTGCATGGGGGAGACGCCGAGGGTGGTGCGAACCAGGCGGCGGAAGTGGCGGGGGCTTTGGGCGGCGCGGGCGGCGAGGGGTTCTATGGAGCCGGGCGAGAGCTGGGTGCCGGAGCGGATCTGCTCGACGGCCCAGGCGGCCACGCGCCCGGCGTCGCTGGTGGGGGCCAAGCCGGGGGCCCGCTCGGGGCGGCAGCGCAGGCAGGGGCGAAAGCTCGCAGCCTCTGCGGCGGCGGGGGAGGCGAAGAACCTGCAGTTGCGGCTGGTGGGCGTGCGCGAGGGGCAGACCGGGCGGCAGTAGATGCCCGTGCTGGTGACGCCAGTGAAAAACACGCCGTCGAAGCGACGGTCGCGGGCGGCGAGGGCGGCGTAGCACTGGTGGGCGTCCAACTGCATGGACGGAAGATAGCCGCGGGGCGAGGGGATGATGCGCCGCTTTCGGCCATGGGAGTGGAGGGGTCAACGTGCCACTGACGACGGCTCGGTTTCCTCGGTGCGGCGTGGGTGGAGACGCCTTTTGTAGCGGCGGCATCGAGGAAGATCAGAGCACCTTTCTCGGTGGCACATCAGAGCGTTCCGGAGGTGAGGGCGTGCTGAAGGATGTTGATGGCGGTGAGGTAGTCGGCAATGGGGAGGTGCTCGTTGGGGGTGTGATCCAGGTTGCTGTCGCCGGGGCCGTAGGCGGCGATCGGGCAGGTCCAGGTGGCGCCTACCACGTTCATGTCCGAGGTGCCGGTCTTGACGAGGGGCGTCGGGGAGAGGCCGTGGGCGCGGATGGCCCCTGAGAGGGCGCGGGCGACGGAACTGGAGCGATCGACGCGAATGGCTCGCTCGGCGCCGTTGATACTGAGCGATGCGCCGTCGGGAAGCGTCGGCAGACGGGCGACCAGGTCGCCCGGGTTGATCCAGGTTGGCAGGCGAAAGCCTGCGAGCAGGGTGGCGACATCGGTGATGCCGTCGTGCGTGGAGGTGGTGCTGCGGATGGAGGCTTGGAGGCGATCGAACGCGCCGGTGCGGCCGGTGTTGAGGTGTTCGACATCGGCGAGCACGCGGGTCCACCAGTCAAAGGCGGCGTCGGCCGCGGAGCCTCCGGGCCCGGCGGAGTGGGCACCGGAGCGGGCGACACGCAGATCGACCACAAGACGGCCTTTGTAGCCGATGGTGTAGCCGCTGGTGCCGCTGGGTTCGCCGACGATGCAGGCGTCGGGGGTGTAGGCGCTGGCGATGTGGCGGGCGCCGCGCGAAGTGGTGGTTTCTTCCTCGACCGCGCCGATGACGAGGACGCGCGAGGTGAGGTGAGGTGCGGCGCGGGCGGCGGCGAGCAGGAACGCGGCGAGCGGGCCCTTGGCGTCGACGCTGCCTCGGCCGTAGAGATTGCAGTTGTCGATGCGCACTGGCGGCGTGCCGGGGAAGGTGTCCATGTGGCCGAGCAGGATGATGAGTGGGCGGGCGTCCGGCGGGCCGAAGCGGGCGATGGCGTTGCCGACTTGGTCGATTTCGCAGGGGATGTTTCGTGCGAGACACCATTCGAGGATGACCTCGGCGACGGGGGCTTCTTGGCCGGAGGGGCTGGGGGTGTCGACGAGGGTGTGGAGGAGGGCGATGGCCGCGGCGTCGGAGAGGTCGGATGGGGAAGGGGAAGAATGAAGAGGGGGAAGGCACAGGCGGGACGCCTGTGCCACGAGGTGCGGAAGGGGAGCGTCGCCGGGTGATGGTTTATTGCTCATGCGAAGACCGTCCCGGCGCCTTCGAGGGCCATGCTCAGGGGGTGGGGCACGCGGGCGTCGCCGATGATGACGCGGGAGACGCCCCCTTCCAGGGCTTCGCGGGCGGCGAGCACTTTGTTCTTCATGCGGCCTTGGGCCACTTCGTCCATGCTGCTGATGCCCGAGCGCAGCACGCAGCGGATGATGGTGCTTTCGTCGCCGAAGGAGCGCAGCACGCCCGGGACGTTGGAGAGGAGGACAAGGGTGTGGGCGCCGAGCGCGATGGCGGTTTGAGCCGCGGCCCGGTCGGCGTCGACATTGATCGGCTCGAGTGTCTCGCTGATGGCCGGGGGCGAGATGACGGGCGTGAAGTGATTGTCGAGCAGGGCGTGCAGCACGCGCGGGTCGACGCGTTCGACCGCGCCGGTGTAGTCATCGCGGATGATGCGGACGCGGCCATCTTCGATAGCACGGACGGCGGCTTTGCGCGGGCCGGACCAGAGGCGTGCGTCCAGCCCGCTGAGCCCGACGGCGTCGACGCCGGCGAGGAGCAGGTGACGAACGAGGTTTTGGTTCACGACGCCTCGGCAGGCCATCTGGAAGATTTCGAGGGTGTCGCGATCGGTCCGGCGGCTGGTGTGCCCGCTGGGGGAGGTGATGAAGGTCGGCTCGCGCCCCAAGCGCTGCGAGAGGGTGTTGGTGGCGTCGGAGCCCCCGTGGACGATCGCGAGGCGCTGGCCGGAGCGGACGACCGCAGCGGCGTCGGAAGCGAGGGGGGCAACGTCGATCCCCGCGGCTCCGCCGACTTTGACGACGACGAGCGGGGCTTCGCGGGGCGGGGTGGCGTGCGAAATGTTCTTTGGTTCGATGGTGTTCATAGTGGGTGCAATCCGTGAAAGCCGAGTCCGGCGGCTTCGTCGAAGCCAAGGGCGATGTTCATGCACTGAACGGCGCTGCCGGCGGCGCCCTTCACGAGGTTGTCGAGCGCGCTGACGATGACGACACGGGATTCGTCGGCCTCAAAGCCGATATCGCAGAAGTTGGTGCCGCTGAGGAGCTTGGGCTCGGGGAAGCGGTGCAGGCCGGTGCGCGACTTGACGAGGCGGACGAAGGGCTCGCTGGCGTAGGCGTCGCGGTAGAGCTTCCAGAGGTCTTTGTCGGTGAGGGGGCGAGTGGGGAAGACGTGGGCAGTGCACTGCACGCCCCGCACGAGCTCGACGCTGGTGATGGTGGTAGAGAGGGCGAAGTTGCCGAGTTCTTGAATGACTTCGGCCTGGTGGCGATGGCGCGTGAGGGCGAATGGGCGAACGCGCCCGACGCGCTCGGGGTGGTGGCCTCCGGCGCTGGGCTCGGCGCCGGCTTCGCTGGAGCCGACTTTGACATCGCAGATGGCCCGCTCGATGAGCCCGGCGCGGGCGAGGGGGAGGAGCGCGAGGTTCATGGCGGCAGCGTTGCAGCCGACGCCACTGATGCAGCGCGAGCCGCGGAGGCGTTCGCGCTGGGTTTCGGGCAGGCCGTAGACGAAGCGATCGAGCCACGCGGGGGCGGCGTTCGGCTTGCCGTACCAGGTTTGGTACGCCGCCTTGTCGCGCAGGCGGAAGTCGGCGGAGAGATCGACCACCAGTTTGGCGAGCGGTGCGAAGCGTTCGATCTGCGTCGCGGCTTCGCCGTGGGGCATGCACAGGAAGAGCACATCGCATGGCTCGATCGCGTCGGGCGTGCAGAACTCAAGCTGCGTGCGCCGGCGCAGGTGCGGGTGGATCATGTCCAGGGGTTCGCCGGCGTTGCGGCGCGAGCTGGCCTGGGCGAGCGTCACGAGCGGGTGATCCAGCAGCAGGCGGAGGAGCTCGCCCCCGGTGTAGCCGCTGGCGCCGATGACGCTGGCGCGGACGGGCGTGGTCGGTAGAGCTGATGGACTCGCGTTCATCCGGCCACCTCAGCGAGTGTGCGGGAGGCGGCTTGAGCGACGACCCAGTCGACCATGCGGCCGGGGATGTTCACGCCGGTGGGCTCAATGCTGTTGCGGAACTCCATGGTGTGGTTGATCTCGCTGACGAGCAGGCCCCGGCGCGGGCATTCGAGCAGGTCGATGGCGAGCAGGCCGCCGTTTTCGCCGGCGACGCAGCGCGCGGCCCGGGCGGAGAGATCGGTGATTTCAGGGGTGATGGTGAGAGCCGCGGCTTGGCCACCCCGGGCGGTGTTGGTGATCCAGTGCGAACTGGCGCGGGTGATGCCGCAGATGGCCTGTGTGCCCACGACGAAGACCCGCAGGTCGCGCTGGGGCTTGTCAACGTATTCCTGCACGTAGTAGACGCTGTGGGCGACCGAGCCCAGCGTGGCCTTGTGCTCGATGATCGCTTCGGCGGCGTCGCGATCGTTCACGCGGGCGAGCAGTCGCCCCCATGAGCCGGTGGTGGGCTTGAGCACGCACGGATATCCGATCTGCTCGATGGCCGAAAGGGCGGAGGCTTCGTCGAGGGCGACGCGCACGCGCGGGGTGGGGACGTTGTCGCGGGCGAGGAGGAGGGAGGTGGTGAGCTTGTCGCCGCAGGCTTCGATGGTGGCGGCGGGGTTCACGGTGAGCACGCCGAAACGCTCGAGCACGCGGGTGGCGGCCAGGGCGTGGGTTTGGCTGATGCAGCGGTCGAGCACGGCGTCGTATTGGGTCCACTTGCCGGGATCGTGAATGTCGAAGGTCTGCTCACGCAGGTCGATCACGTCGTGGTCGATGTCGCGGCGGGTGAGTTCTTCGAGCAGCAGGCGTTCTTCGACACGGATGCGGGAATGGAGAAGGGCGAGTCGCATGGGAGCTTTCTGGGGATGAGGGGGTGAGAGGGTGAGAGGGTGAGTGGGTGATTTGCACGCCCGGGATGAGCCCGAAGGGCGAATCCCGAGATGGAGGCGCGGAGAGTGACGGAGTTGGAACACGCGCGGCTCGGAGAGCCGCGGTACCACAGAGCGGCGGTGACTTACTCCCCCCAGTCTTCCTGCACTTCCGGCGCGAGTTCGACGCGCAGGGGCGCGAGGCTGGTCACCTCAAGCTCGGCGCGGCAGGCGGTGCAGCGGGTGACTTCGCCGGCCAAAGGGGCGCGGGCGAAGCGGACGGCGGCCGCACACTCGGGGCATTCGACTTGGTTGGCGTTGGAGACGGTGCTGGGGGAAGTGGACATGGCGTGGCTCCTGAAAATTGGGACAAACGATGAAGCGGAAAACGATGAACGCAAAAACGAGATCGGGCCCGCCGGATTTGATCCGACGAGCCCATTTCAACTTTCACACGCCTTTTCTAAGGCGGATCAGTCAGTGGGTGTCTGGGACCAAACCCGGCAAAGGGCGGCTTTTTTCTGGCCTTTGGCTTTGACGAGTTTGGACTGCTTGACCTGCACCTGCGACGCCATCACACCACCCTGCTGGGTGGCGAACGGGGCGAAGTTGGCGCGGGCGCTGGTCATGGGTGGTCTTGAACTATCGGAAGTTAGACCCGGGGAACTGAAGAGTCAAATGCCCATGTCTGTTGGGAGTGATATGAAAAACGCCGGCATGTTGCACGCCGGCGCTGGGGAAACATGATGGATTGATTGTGTAGGCGGATGAGCGGACAGGCGGGACGCCTGTCCCACCGGCAGCCGCTGGGGGACTAACGCGAGGCGGTTTCGGCGGGCTTGGCCGGGGCTTCGCCCATCGCCGGAACGGTCTTTTGGATTTCGAACTGATCGAAGAGGCGGCCATCGACATCGAAGAGTTGGAACTGCAGCGTGCCGCCACAGATCATCATGTAGCCGATGTGATGGCCCCGATAGACACGCTGATCGAACCACACGCGGCTGGGCGCGGCGGATTCGAGCCCGGCGCCGCCGCCACCGGCGACCATGTACCGGGTTCCGTTCTTCTGATCGATCTTGCCGTCGCGCATGGGCCAGGTGCGCTCGTAGGAGTGGATGTGCCCGGCGAAGTCCATATCGACGTGGTACTTGTCGTACAGGCGGGCGAGGGGGAGCAGGGCGGGGTCGCCGTGCGTGGAGGTGCCCTTGTAGGTGTCGCCGTAGTCGTCCTCGTCGGATGAGTAGATCGGGTGGTGGTGGTAGGTGAACTTCCAGGTGGCGGTGCTCTTGGCGAGTTCCTTCTCGAGCCACTTGTATTGATCGCTGCCTTCGCTCACGTCGCGGTTGGTGTCGAGCACAAAGAACTGGGCGTTGCCGTAGGTGTAGGTGTAGTAGTACTCGGGGGTGGGGAGCGAGAAGTACTTGAAGTAGTTGCTGTGGTTCCCCTCGTGGTTGCCGATCGAGGGGTAGAGGCAGACGCGGCCCATCAGCGGGGCCGAGGCGGGCAGCAGCTCGCTGATCCACTCGTCGCGGTCGGCGCCTTTGTCAACGACATCACCCAAGTGGATCTCAAAGTTGGGGCGGAGCGTGTAGGCGAAGGCCTGCAGCTTGGCGATCACCGGCTTGTTCTTCTGCGTATCGCCGATAATGGTGAAGGCGTACGGCGAGTCGGACTTGACGGCGGTCTGGAAGGTCAGGTCGTCGCTGGGGATGTCGGCGCCGTCTTCACCCTTGATGTGAGCGCGGTAGAAGTAGGGGGTTTCGGTCTTGAGGTTGGAGAGGTGAACCTCGTGGATGAGGGTGGGTTCGCCGGTCGGCTCGGTCTTCATCGGGTAGGGGCGGGTTTCGCCGTATTCGACGTATCCGACGCAGGGACGCGAGGTCTCCCACATGATGGTGATGCCGTCCTGCGTGGCGAACTGCAGGTAGGGCGTCACGACGTAGCGCTGGGTGGATTCAAGCTGGGGCTGGTAGCTGGCGAGCAGCGCGCCGGGCGCGAACTCGTCGTTCACCTGCCCCTGGTTCAGCGCCCGGCCGATGACCTTGGCCTCCAGCAGCGTGCCGGCCATGGGCCTAGCTTCTTTGTCGTTCTTGAGGCAGGCCATGGCGTAGGTCGCGGCTTTGGGGTAGGCAATGTCCCCGCTCTGCTCGCGGGTTTCGGCCTGCAGTTCGCCGTTCACGTAGAGCTTCATGGATTGGCCGTCGTAGGTGCCAGCGACGTTGTACCACTTGCCCAGCTCGATGGGCTTGGTGGCCTTGAGATAGGTGAGCTTGCCGGGCTGGCCTTTGGAAGAGAGGGCGAAGTAGAAGGCGTCGGTGGTGTAGCCGAGGACCCAGCCGCCTTTGGCGTCGCCGGTGTCCTGCACGCAGCCGAGGATGCCGCCGAACTCGGTGGTGGCTTCGAGGTTGACCCAGGTGGAGACGGTGAAGTCGCGGGTGGGCAGGCCGGCCATAGTCTTGGTGGCGTCGTCGCCGAAGTTGACCCAGTCGTGCTTGCCGTCAAAGCGGAAGCCTTCGCCGGGGCCGATGTTGTTGCCGGTGGGGTTGCCCATGATGGTGCCGCGAACCTTGCCGGTGGCGTCGGTGACGCCCTCGCGGTGCAGCTTGCCTGCGGTGATGCCGACCTGGAAGAGCAGATCGGGGTCGAGGTCTTTGGCGTCCTTCTTCTTGGCCCGCTTGGTGGCGGCGGGTTGGGCCGCGTTCTGCGCGAATACCGGCAGCGAGGTGGCCGCCACGCACGAGGCGAGCAGCAGGGCGATGGATAGTTTCGTCATCGAAAGAGTCTCCTGAAGGAAGCGGCGTAACTCGCGATCAACCGGGGTTCGGTGCCTTTGCCGCGCCCGTCGCGGCGTGTTCGAGATGGTCCAGATTGGCGTTCATCACAGAGAGGAAGTCTTCACCCTTGGCGCGATCGGCGGGATCGAGCGTCTCGCAGGGGGAAAAGACGACCGCGGCCATTTGGTGCTTGGCCGCGAGCTGCTGCACGGTGGCGTCCAGAGGCGTGGACTCAAAGAGCATCACGCGCGGGCCGGAGGCGCTGGGTGGCTCTTTGGCAACCGCGGCCGCCAGCTCGGCCCACGTCGCTTCGCTGGCGGGTTCGTCGGGGGGCAGTGTGACATTGGCGATCGTGCAGCCGTACCGCCGCGCCGGGTAGCCGTAGGCGGGGTGGCTGGCGTACAGGCGAGCGGCCTTGAGGGCCGGGGCGAGCCTTTGCCAGCGTTGGTCGAGCTTCGCGAGGTCGGCTTCCAGGGCGGCGTAGTTGGCAGCGAAGGCTCTCTCGTGCTCCGGCCACTTGCGCGTCATGGCGGACAGAATTTCCTTCGCCTGCGTCGTGGCCTGCACCGGGTCCATCCACGTGTGGCCGTCAACGCCGGTGTGGGTGTGGGCGCCGGCGGCGCCGTGGCTGTGCGTCACGCCCTGAAAGCGAAGGAACTGCGCGTCGAAGGGGTGGGCGGTATCGACGATGTGCGTGAGCGGGAGCGAAGCAGAGGCGACCCACTTCTCGTACTCCGCACCGTTGATGATGATCATGTCCGCGTGCTGGTAGCGGGCGATGTCGGCGTCGCTGGGCTTCCAGAAGATGGGGTCGGCATCGGCGGGCACGGGGCAGGAGACGCGGATGAGGCCGCCGGAGATGCGCGAGGCGAAATACTCGGTGGGGTAGAAGGTGGTGATGATCTGGTCGTGATCGGTCGCGGCCGAAGCCTTCGCGGCAGAGGGTGCGGCGGAGACTGCTGCGGGAGCTGCCGGCGTGGGATCACTAGGCTTTTCGCAGCCACTCAGCACCCCGGCTACGAGCAGCGCGGAAGTGGCGGCGAGACTCGTCGAGATCAAAGATCGATGCACTGACCCCCCCGTGATTGGCTGCCAACTACACAAAACCAAGGGCGACTTGTAGCAGAGTGGTCGTGCCGCGTGGGGCGTTGTGCGCGATCTTTACAACAACTTCACAAGGTCCGGAGGAGCCGCGGCGAGGAGGGCCGCCGCCCCGATGGCCAAGGCGGCCCCCAGGGTGATGACCAGCAACATCTCGAAGCCGAAGATGGCCAAAATGGTGGAGCGTGAGGCACCGATCTTGACCAGTGCTTCAATCTCGCGGGCCCGCACCTTGGCGGAGAGGGCGGTGACAAGCGCGATGAGCACACCGGTGATGACACCGACGACCACGGCGAGCGCGTCCATCAGGCTTCGCAGTTTCAGCACCTGACCAATCAGCTCGTCGACGACCTCGCGCGGGGCGACGACTTGCAGCTTCTCTTTCGCGTTGAAGCGGGCCTTGATGATCGACTCGTCCTTGGCTGAGTGCGGCACCAGGATGACACCCGAGAGTGGCAGCGTCGTAGCGTCGCCGTGCTGGTGAAAGGTCCCCACGTTTGCGTCGGTCACTTCGTTGTAGTCGACCATCGCCTCGCTCACGACAACGTTGGATGGCGTTTTGTCGAGGACGAGCGAGGGGGGAACGGCCGCAGCGTCGGCGTGCCCGTGGCTGACGCCCTCCAGAATCCACGCGGTCTTGATGTCCGCAAAGACGCAGTCGTCGTCCGGCCCGTGCGAGGGGGCGAGCACGCCGGTGATGCGCATTTTGAGGGCTGGGGCCTTGGCGATGTCGTAGAGCTCGCGCTGGTCGGAGAAGATCGCGTCGCCGGGCCCGAGCTTCAGCGCGGCGGCCACGTTGGCGCCGAGCACGGCGTCGCCGATTCGCTTGGGCGCAGTGCCACGGGCCACCCGCAGGTTTCGCAGCGTGAGGTAGTCGATCGGTGCGCACACGATGGGGCGCTCGCGCGATGTAAATCGCACGTTGAGCGGAATGGCGTCCGCCAGGCCAGTATCTTGCAGGGTTTGCCAATCGGCCATGTTCACCGGGCTGAGTTCGGCGCGGCGGAAGTACAAGGCCGCCATCACGAGGTCGAAGCGACTGCCCTTGGCCCCGGCCACCAGCGGCGTGTTGTTCGCGCGGGCCCGCAGGGCAGTCTCAAATTGGCGGGAGAGCACGCGCGTCGCCAGAGGCAGAAAAACCGTGACGCACACGCACAGCACGAGGATGACCGTGCGCCCCACATGGTGAGCGGCGTGGCGCATCGCCATGGTGAGAGGGCCGATCATGCCGTGCCCTTCGCGGCTGGTGCGAGGGCGAAGGCCGCCAGGTCGATCACGCGGTCAAAGCGTGGCAGCAGCGTGTGATTGTGCGTGACCATGAGCAGGGCGGCCCCGGTGGCCCGGGCCTGCGCCAGCAGCAGATCAAGCACCGCGTTGGTGGCGGTGGGGTCGAGATTGCCGGTGGGCTCGTCGCACAGGATCAGCTTCGGCCGCGTCGCGAGGGCGCGGCAGAGCGCCACCCGCTGGCGCTCCCCTTGCGAAAGCTGGCGGGGTTTGCGCGCCAAGAGGTGCGAGATGCCCGCGGCCTGTGCCGCTTCGATCGCCGCGATCTTGAGTGCTCCCCGATCGGTCGCGGCACCAAGGTTCCACGCCAGCGCGATGTTGTCGAGCGCGGAGAGATATTCCAGTAGCTCGAACTCCTGAAACACCATGCCGATGCGGCTTCGGCGCACGCTTCGGCGCTCCGCATCCGGCAGCGCCGACATGCGGTGCCCCAGCGTGAGCACCCTCCCTGCCTGCGGCACCAGCAACCCGGCGATGAGCGACACCAGCGTGGTTTTTCCCGAGCCGCTCGGTCCGATGCACGCCACGTGCTCGCCTGCGTGGATGTGAAGCTCCTCCACGCGCAGCGAGAAGGACGCCCCGGGGTAGGCGAACGTTACGTCTTCGAGCGTCACTGCCGGTTGGGTCGCCATGGCGTCGTAGATACCTTGGGTGCGTCGATGGCGGGTGTTGCGGTCGCCTGGCTGGCGGCCTGCTCAGGGGTTTGGATCCGCTTCTGCTCCAGCGGCACCGCACTGACGATGCGCCATCCCTGCGGGCGAGCCGCGACGGTGTATTCGGCCAGATACTCGTTCTCGCGGGTGTGGCTGTGGCCCCAGTGATAGACGACGCCTTCCACACGCCAGCGAGATTTCACCTGGAACATGGTTTGCCCGCTGGCCGGATCTACGCCGCTGGAAACCAGATCGCTGGAGAGGGGTGTGACGCGCTTGACGCGGCTGAGCGCGCCACCCTCTTCCTGCATCACCAGGCTGCGATACACCTCGCTGTAGATCGTGTCGAGCATGGGGCCATCGACGCTGCGCCCCAAGGCGTCGTAGATGTCGCTGTCGCGGGTGTAGTCAAACGCGCGGTAGATGTTGGCGTGCAGCGGGGCGAAGGCGGCAAGGGCTACGTCGGTGTCGAGCTTCGTGTGCGCGTTGCGGGTCCAGGGCGTGCTCACCAGCGTGAACGACGCGGAGGCGGCCGCCACACCCGCAAGCACGGTGACGCCGGCCAGCGTGCGTGCAAGCCGGGGCCTGGTGCCGCGAGCGATGTTCAACAGCCCTGAGATCAGCCAGATTCCCGCCAGGCCCCCCGCGATCACCGACACCACCGACACCCGCACCGGCATGGCTACGGCGATCTGCGGCACGGGCGCGAACCGGGCGTCGCGAGCCGTGGCGGGCGCGTGCCACACCACTTCCGGCTCGGCTTTCTTGAAGGTGATAAGCGAGAGATCGCCGGCGCTGGTGAGGGCCGCCTCGATGTCGTTGTTGGGGGCGATGTCGCGATCTTGTGCGAGGTAGTCGCGCGGGTAGGTGCCCCACACCATCGAGACCGCCTTGGGCAGGCCCTTGCACGGGTACTCGGCGATCACATGAATCCGCGGAATCATGAGTGCCGGGTTGGGCACAAAGCCCGGGCGGGTTTCGGGCTCGGGATGAATGATCGAAAGCTCGCGGATCATCGGCGTGACTTCCACACCGTCGATCATCACGCGATTCGGGCGATCAACGACCGCGGAAATCGCGCCGGCGCGGGAGCCGCCGAAGTACTCGATCATCGCGTCGCGCAGGGCGGGTTCCTCGTCCGTGGTCACGTCGTCGCGCTTGGCCCGGGGGGAGTTCACCAGTTGGTCGGCGAACAGAATGTTCATGAGGCAATCGAAACGCACGGAGTCGTCTTCGATGGAGATGCGGATGTCGGCGTGCGCCCCGGGCTTGGGGTGGGCGAACGCGACAGCCGCGGCCAGCATGAGGGCCAGCGGCGCCACCAGCCTTGAAATGAACGCGCGAGGGGGCACGAGCGAGTCTAAATGCGCTGGACACCTTTTCCAGACCTTTGCCAGAACTTCACAATCCACATTTTTCCCCGGCTTCCGGCGTGGTCGGGGCGTGCTCGGGGCCCGTGCGGGTGCGGGCGGCTGAAGGTGGCTGCGACCCTATGATTTGCCGCAGCGCGAGTGCGAACCGGGGTCTTTTGAGTTGGGCCGATCCGGGTCGCCGCGATTGCAGCCTTGGAGTCTTCAAATGACCGCCTTCGCCAACAAGATCGACATGCAGCACCGCCTCTTTTCCGAGCTTTCGCGCATGTTCGGCAAAGAGGTGCCGCTATACGACAAGGCTCTGCTGGTCAACCTCGTCTGCAATCGCGCCGTGTGCGACCTGCTCGGCAAGCTGCACACCGGGTTTGAGATTTCCGACGAGCAGATCGACCGCACCAGCGGCGAGCGGCACGGGGCCATCCGCATCGGCACGCCCACCGAGTACCGGCGCGTGGCCCAGTTCTTCGCCGCCTTCGCGATGGAGCCCCACAACTTCTACGACATGACCAACGTGGGGAGCAAAAGCCAGCCGATCATCGCCACGGCGTTTCGATCGACGCTCAACCCCGAGCACCGGGTCTTCTGCTCGCTGCTGCAAACCAACTACTTCGACCCCGGCACGCAGGGGCGCATTGACGCCTTGCTCGCCACGCGCGAGGTCTTTTCCAAGCGGGCGATTGAGCTCATCGAGAAAAACCAGCGTGACGGCGGGCTGAGCGCCGCCGACGCGGATGCGCTCATCCGCGAGGGCGTCGAGCGCATCTTCAAGTGGACGGGCAAGGCCCGCGATCACAAGCTTTACAAAGACCTTTCCGACGGCGGCTTCAAGATCGCCGCCGACATCGCGTGCTTTGAGAGCCACCACCTCAATCACCTCACGCCCAACACCTTCTGCATGGACCTGTACACCGCGGCCATGAAGCACGCGATGGGGGAGATGGACGAGGCGACCTTCGCGAGCCGCGCCACCACCACGCTGAACCGCCTGACGACGCAGGCCGACGGCCACTTCATGCGGCTGCACTTCCGCCATCTCACCGGCGAGCAGATCGAGCGCTTCGGCAAAGGGCACGCCGACGGCACCGACATCGCTGGCCTGGTGTCCCGGCTCATCGCACGCTTGCACCAGCCCGACCTCAACCTCGCGGCTCTCAAGCACTCCGGCTTCAAGGAGTTCACCGAGGGCCCGGCCCAAGATACGCCCGTGCTGCTCCGTCAAGATGCTTACAAGGCCCTCACCGAGCCGGTGGAGTTTCACAACGCCGACGGCAGCGTCGTCAACACCGTGCACACGGCGCGGTTCGGCGAGATCGAAGAGCGTTTCTACGCGACCACGCTCGCGGGGCGCGAGCTTTACGACACCTGCCTGGCCGCGGCCGACGCCGCGCGTGACAGGGACCCCGGCCTGCCCAAGCGCGACTTCGCGGCCTACGAAGCGGCGTACGCAGCGCCCTTCGCGCCCTTTCCCAAGACCCTCGACGCGCTGGTCGCCAAGGGTTTTGTTTACGCGAAGTACGAAGCCACGCCCAAAGGCATCGCGGCGGCGGGCACGCTGAAGACCACCGACATCGGCGAACTGGTGCAGGCGGGCTACGCCCGGCTCGAAGGCGTGCGCTATGAGGATTTCCTGCCCGTGAGTGCCGCGGGCATCTTCGCGAGCAATCTCAACCAGTACGGCACCAAGTCAACCGCGGCGGTCAAGCCGGTGTACACCCAGGCGATGCTCGAAGAGATCATGGGGCGGCCCATCATCGTGGCCGACAAGGTGTATCACGCCATCGAGGCGGCGTCGTTGCACGCGACGTTTGAAAAGCTTGGGCTTGTGGCTCGGCTTACGCCGCACGAGCGCGCGGGCGTTGAGGCAGGGGCGGCGCTGCTTCACGCGGTGTCAGCGCACTGACGCATGTGTGGACCCGAAGCGGGCCCGACACGCACCACATCGAAACTCCTACGCCCGATACCCGCCATCGACGTCGATCACTTGCCCGGTGATCCACGCCGCACGCGAGCTGGCGAGAAACACCACCAGTGGCGCAATGTCGCCCACGCTGCCGACGCGTCCGAGCGCCGTGCTCGCGCTCACCTTGGCGCGAAACTCCGGGGTGAGCCCGGCGCGATTGATGTCGGTTTCGGTCACGCCGGGAGCCACGGCGTTCACGCGGATGCCCTTGGGACCAAGCTCCGCGGCGTGGCAGCGGGTGAGCGCCTCGGCCGCCGCCTTGCTGGCGCAGTACACCGAGCCCCCGGTCCATTCGGCCCGGGCGGCGACCGAAGTGATGTTGATGACGCTGGCCACGCCTGCGGGGCCGGAGGCGGCTGACGCGGCCAAATGCGGAATCGCGGCCCGCGTGAGGGCGATAGGCCCAAAGACGTTGGTGGCGAACAGGCGCTCCACCAGCGCCGGGTCGGACTCTTCGAGCGCCCCGCCCGCGTAGACCCCGGCATTGTTCACAAGGCAATGCAGCCCGCCGAGATTCGCCACGACCGCGGCCACCAGCCCGGCGGCCTGGGCCGCGTCCGCGATGTCGGCCTGAAACGCCTCGGCCATGCCGCCGGATTCGCGGATGGAGTTGACGACCCGGGCGGCAGCGTCGGCATCGCGAACGTAGTTGACGGCGAGCGAAAAACCATCACGGGCCAGGGCGATGGCGATATCGGCGCCGATGCCGCGGGAAGAGCCGGTGACGAGGGCGATGGGGCGAGAAGTCATTAGGGTGTCGGATGCCGCGGGTGCGGAAGCGATGCGGGAAGAGATACCGGCAAGAACGAAGTTAAGACCGGCGGGGACCGCGGGGCCACCCGGGCGGCGGAGAATTGGCGTGAGAAGTGCTATGCCGCCTTTGGGAGGGGAGTTGCCGGAGTGGGCTGTGCCGCGGGTTGGGCTTCAGTGGCGCGCTGGTAGCGAACGCTGGTCCACAGGATGGAGGTGTACATGAGCAGCATGCACCAACCCGCCCCGCCGATGCCGCGCCAGGCTTCGTTGGCGCTCTGAAAGGTCTTGCCTCCCGGCGGAAGCGTGATGCCCGCCCAGAGCAGCAGGGCGGCAACCCCGAGCGGCCAACGGGGCACGCCCTTTCGCGCCGTGAGCAGCATCACTCCCGCCGCGATGTTGACGTCCAACAGCATGTACATATGGCGGCTGTTCGTAAACGGGCTGAAGATCAGCGTAAAGAGCAGCATGCCCATCCACTCGATCGTGAGCAGCCCGCGAAACGGCGCCAGGGCCTGAGCCGTAAGCGAAGGCCACGCCAGCAGAGGAAGGCGGTTCCGCCGGTAGTGCCACGCGGCAAGGGCGGCAAAGACGATGGCGATGATGGCGGCGACCTTGATTGGCGTCGTCCCGGTGAGCTCGAAAATACGGGCCAGTCCGCTCGTCAGGCTCACGCTGGTGGGGTTGGTGATGGGCTTGATCTGGGCGGCACCGGCACCGGCCACCTTGACCCCGAACAAACCCAGCAGCCCAGCGCTCGCCTGCTTCCAGGCAGCGAGATTGCCCCGCCAACCAAGCGAGACCGCCGGCAGCAGGCCCCACGCCACCGCGAAGAGCGCGAACCACGCCACCGTGGCAAAGCGCCGCCTCAGAAGCAAATACGGCACCAGCACGATGGGCAGGTACTTGATGTTGAAGGCAAAGCCGAGGGCGAGCCCGGCGATCCACGGGCGGCGATCAACATAGCGCATCGCCATGGTGAACGCGAGCAGCATGAAGACGTTGGTCTCGAGCATGGCGAGCTCGGCGCGCATCTTGTCGAAGGTGAGCCAGGCGCCAAGGGCCGCGACCCGCGCGATGAGCAACGGGTCGGCCAGCCCCGCGATGCGCCGCACCATCACCCGCGACACAAGCCACAAAGTGAGCGCCATCAGGGAGGCGTTAATGGCCAGCGAGGTGAGAGCCGCGGCCTGATCGCCCATCATCGCCAGAGGCTGGTACAGGAACGCGATCAGCGGCGGATAGAGATAGCCCCCGTGCCCGCTGGCGTAGATGTCCTGACCATCGAGCATGGCCCGCGCGGCAGCGCGAAAGTCCTCAAGGTTGGCCGGCGTCTTTGCGTGCAGGATGCGCGTGAGGGACGAGATGATCCCGATGAGCACGGGAATGCACGCGAGCAGCCACCACAACGCGGGCTCGTTCAGCCACCGCAGCACCTTGGAAGGGGGCGCCATAAGCGAACCCCTCCCGCTGGCGGGCAGATTGTGCGTCCGCATCGATGATGCCACGCAGGTTCATTCGCGATGTTGAGCCTCCGCGCATGACGCGTCGATGAATGCGCGTGAATCCGCCGATTCCTAGGGGTTCCATAGTCTCTCGCAGGGCCCGGATGTGGTTGGGCCGCGCCTTCTGAACCTACGCAACGGCCACTCTGGCGATTTCGGGGGGCAGCGGGTAGCCAGCCGCCAGAAAGAGTTGAGCGGTGTCCGCCAGTTGTTCCATTCTGACGATCAGCCCGTCGTGCAGGGTCCACGCGTGCGAAAAGCGCGCCACGACGTCGCGGCCTGTGGAGGCGATCACACCCCGGTACCGGCCCAGCACGACGACATCATCGCCACTGGCGATCATCCGATCGCGCACGACGGTGAGTTGCGAGAACAAGCTGACGAAGGGGCCGAGCACGTCGCGCGCGATTTCGGCCGCACCCCGCGCCACCCCGCCGCCGCTGGGCGGGAAAGGCGATTCGACCCACACGGTGTCGGGCGCGAAGAGCTTCATCGCCGCTGCCATGTCATATCGATCAATCGCGGCGTAGAACTCTGAGATTCGCGAGACGTTGGCGCTGCGCATTGGCCTTCTCCGGTGGAGCCTGTCGAGACGGTTCTGAAAATCCGGAGAGAGCCGGGGTAGCGGCTCCCTCGGAGGTGAGCGGTGTGGGTGTCGGCTCAGCGGGTGGGCTTGGCAGGTTCGACAGCCTTCGCGGCCTTGCGCTCCATCCAGTCGCGGATCTTGCTCGCGATCAGGTCTCCGTCTTCTTCGAGGGCGAAGTGCCCGGTGTCGAGCAGGTTGAAATCGATGTCCCTGATGTCGCGCTTGTAGGGCTCGGCGCCGGCGGGCGGAAAGATCTTGTCGTTCTTGCCCCACACCACCAGCACGGGCGGCTGATGC
>JBAZUW010000007.1:0-13605 GCA_041661205.1 Phycisphaerales bacterium | reverse complement strand
GCGGAAATACTCTTGCCACTGCGGGTAGAGGGGCGGGTTGCTGCCGTAGTCCTTGAAGAGGGCGATCTGGACGTCCTTGTTGCCGGGGCGGTCGAGTGTGGCCTGGTCAAGCGTCCAGGCGTCGGGACTGATGGCCCCCTTGTCGCGGGCGCCGTGGAGGTACTGCCACTTGGTGGTGTCGATTCCCAGGAAGCCTTCGAGCTTGGTGCGAAGCTCGGGCGTGGGGTTTTTCCAGTATTCCTTGAGGGGCGCCCAGAAGCCGTCGGGCAGGCCTTCAACATAAGCGTTGCCGTTCTGCACGATGATGCCGCGGATGCGCTCGGGGTGGGCGGTCGCGAGGCGATAGCCGATCGGCGCCCCATAGTCCTGCACGTAGATGGTGTACGAGGTGAGCCCCTGCTGCAGGGTGAAGTCGTCAACGATCTTGGCGAGGTGATCGAAGGTGTACTCGAACTTGTCGGCGGGGGGCTGCTCACTCTGGCCGAAGCCCGGGTAGTCCGGCGCGATGACGTGGTACTTGTCGCTCAAGGCGGGGATGAGGTTGCGGAACATCGCTGACGAGGACGGAAAGCCGTGCAGCAGCAGGATGGTGGGCGCGTCCTTCGGTCCGGCTTCGCGATAGAAGATATTCACACCGTCGATCTTGACGGTTTGATACCGGACTTGAGTTGACGACTGAACAGCGGGCGCCGCGCCATTCGCCCCGGGCGCCATGTGCTGAGCGGCCGCCGGGGCGGTGAGCGACGCCGCGAGGCTGGTGGCGGCGAGAGATGCGAGCATGGCACGACCCGTAAACGAAAAACCGTTCATGGAAAACTCCTCAAAGTTGGCGTGATGTGCCGCGTGCGAGTGTGTCGTCCGTCGCGGCCCGGCCCCTCGCCAGCGGCAAGGGTGACGCTGCTTCGGATTCCGCGTCCCGTGCCGCTGTGACAGGCTTTGAGGTTTTTTGTGCCCTGCGGGCTCTGGGCGGGGGCGTGTCGACGGAAAATCGCGTGTCATTCGCCTGGAGACCACGCGCGCGTACCATCGCTCCCGTGCAACCTAGCGCGGAAAAAACGGGCGGGAACGAGCGGAACGCGGTCTCCATCCATGATGTAGCCGCGGCCGCGGGCGTCTCGATCGCCACCGTGAGCCGTGTGGTGAATGGCACGGGCGTGGTGGCGGCGACCACCGCCGCCCGCGTGCGGGAAGCCGTTCAAAAGCTGGGGTACACGCCCAACCCGCTGGCGCAGGTGCTGGGTTCTGGCGAAAGCCACGTGCTAGGCATCGCGCTGCCGCGGTTTCACGGCGAGTTCATGAGTCGCTTTCTCTCTGGGGCCGACGAAGAGGCCGCGAAACTCGGGTACCACCTGATCATGACGACGATCACGTCGCGCGGGGAGCGCCAGTCTCGCCGGGGCGTCGTGGGGTCGAGTCTGATCGACGCGATGGTGGTGGTGCTGACCGAAACTGACGACCCATTGACCAAGACCGTTCTGGATGCCGGCATACCGACCGTCGTGATCGATATCGACCTTTCGGCCAAGGGGCTGGACAGCGTGATCCTCGACAACGAGCGTGGCACCCGCGACGCGCTGGACCATTTGCTCCGCTGGGTCGAGCCCGACAAGCTCTTCTTTGTCGGCGGGCCTCGGACCAACTTTGATTCCGCGCGACGTGCGGCAACGTTCGAGGAGTTTCTCGTCTCCCGCGGGCACACGCCGCGGGTCGATCAAATCTCCTTCGGCGATTACTCGGTGGAGTGGGGCAAGGAGTGGGCCACTCGCATGCACCAGCGCGGCATGCTGGGGGGCGCGGTGCTCGCGGCCAACGACAAAATCGCCTGCGGCATCATGCGAGCCGCCGAAGATGCCCGCGTGTGGGTACCCGACCAGCTTCGCGTGGTAGGGTTCAACGATTCGCAGCTGAGCCAGCTGGTTCGCCCTCGCCTTTCGACAGTGTCGCTGCCGATGGACGACCTCGGTGCCCTCGCGGTTCGCACGCTGGTGAAGCGAATCGAAAACCGCGACGCGCCAGCCACCTGCCAGCGCTTGCCCACCAAGCTGGTGGTGCGCGAGAGCAGCACGGCGATGAACTTCTAGGTTGTCGGGGGGTGCCCGCGTCCGCCTCCACCACTTCCACCTTTTCCAAAAAAGGGGCTGCCCGTGCAAGCCGAAACCGGCACGGGCAGCGAGGAGGGGACTAATTGGTGCCGCTCTTTTGACCATTCGTACAGGAACCGAACGGCGGCGATTTGCCCAAGAACTCGCGTTGGCAGGTTCTCGGTAACGCTTTTGAGATGCCGCGGCGGCGCACACGTGACAGACATGCCGGGAGTGACGTATTCCAGCAACCTTGCTGAAGAATTGGTTGACGGCGTCCGAATCATCCGGCGATGGCATCGCACTCTCGCACTTCTCGCGCGGTGAATCCTCCGAACTTCCCCAACAGCAAGCGGGGAGCGGGGCGGGTGCGTTGCCAGGATATTGCCTGCTCCCTGGGGGAGATTCTGGACCTTTCGGCCGGGGGCATGCGGGTTAAAACCGCCGCCAGAATCCCGCGCATCGGATCCTCGATGACGGTGATCATCGGGGCGCTGGAAGGCGAAGAAACCGTGCCGTGCACAGTCCAGTGGATCCGTCGCCGGGGATGGCTGAACCGTGAAGTGGGGCTGAATTTCGGACCGATTTCGACGCGCGTGGCCAAGTCGCTGTGCGATCTGGCCCGGGCCGCGGCGTACAACGAGACCATGTGGCGCGACACGCAGGATTCCGCCCGCGAGGCCGGCTAAATCGCACGTTGGCGGAACCCGGCCCGGTGCCCGGCGTCTGATCAAGTACACTCCAAGCCGCAAAACCATGCAACCGCGTATGGGCGAAGCCTGTACAGTGGGCGGGTAGTACGTGAGGAGGCTCGTCCATGCGAAGCATCGCGATCATTGTGATTGGGCTGATGGGTCCGGGTGGAACGGTGTCGGGTACCGTCCCCACGGCCGGCGCCATGGTGCACGCCGAGCGCGGACCGGAGGTGGACCTGCGCCCGAAGTTCAAGAAGGGTGACGAGATTCGGTTCACGATGAACCTGGACACTGCGGGGCGACAGGTGACGCCCGGGGCCGGCGATCAATCCACCAGCACCACGCAGCAGATCGGGCTGCTGCTGCGGGTGAAGGACTCAAACCCCGAAACCGGCGCGACCCTCGACCTCGTGTACGAGTCGTTCAAGATGAACGTGAAGGCCGCGACCGGGGATGTGAGCTTTGACAGCACCAAACCCGCCAACAAGGACGATGTTTCCGACGAGCTTCTTCGGAGCATCGTCGGGCTCACGCTCAACGTTAAAGTGAACCCGGATGGTGAGATCACGGAAGTCAGCGGAGGCGACGGTGCCGGGGCGGCCGCGGGGCTGGCCAGCCAGTTCACCGGCGCCGACATGATCAAGGGCGTCTTCGGGCCGGTCTTCAGCGTGAAAAAGGGCAAATCCAAGGCAGCGGTGGGGGAGAGCTGGACGACCGAGGATGTGCTGCAGGGCGGGGCCGCGGCAACGCGCGTGAAGATGACGCACACGCTCAAGTCCGTGCAGGGCAACAACGCGAACATCGACATCAAGGGGTCGGTGATCATCGATCCGAGCTCCAGCGGCATGAAAGCGGGCGTCAAAGACTCCACCATCGGCGGTCGCGCGGTCTGGGACATCGAGCGCGGCATGCTCTCTCGCCTCGAAACCGATCAGAAGCTGACCGTCGAGACCAAGACCGACCAGGGCAGCTCGCTGTCGACGCAGACGATGAATCTCAAAGTGGTTCGAAAGAACTAAGGCGGCTGGCAGGTCGCTGGTGCGTTCACCCGGCGTTGGCACGAAGGGAGAACACGTATGTCACGCGGCATTCCGCCACGCTCGATCGCGCCCGGCTCGGTTCCGAAAGCCCCTCCAACCGGCTCGCCTCCCCGGCTGAATCCGCAGCCCAAACCGATCGGCCCGGCCAAGGGCGGGCCGCCCCCCTTCGGCACCAAGGCTCCGAAGCCGACCTCGCCGCTGGCGCCGCTCATTCGCGGCGAAAAGCAGGGCGGGCACGGCCAAGCGTTTCACACCAACGCCAAAGACGCCACCCTCGGCGCGCGCATTCTCGGGAAAAACCCGGACGGTGGAAAGGCCCCACCGATGAACGCCGCGACCAAGTTCTTGAACAAGTCGGACGAGAAGCGGGCCGCCCGCATTCTCGCCAAGTCGCCCGAGATGAAGGCGGCGGTGCAGCAAATGGCGAAGGAGCCCCCGGGCGCCAAGCCGGTGGCGGTCACCGTCCCGGTTCCCGCGGGGCGAACCGCCCCGGCGCTGAAGGTGGTGCCTCGCCTGCCCAACGGCCAGCCCGGCCCCATGAGTGTGCAGAAGGCCACGCATGTAACCGGAGTGGTGCAGAAAGGGCTCGCGCCCACGCATCCCAAACACGTCCCGGGGCCGGCCAAGGTGGGGTATCAGACGATGTACGGCAGGGTGCAGGCACCGGGAACGCCACCGAAAAAGTGATAGACACGAGGCCAGGCAAAGCTCGGGTCAGCTAATTTCCGTAGCGCTCGCGAGTTCGGCCTGGCGATCAAGTTCGGCCAACGCGGCGTTGTGCATTCGCCGCGCCTTGTCCAAGGCGTACTTGCCGAGCACCAGGCGCAGGGGCACATTGTCCGAAATCGCGGTTTCGCAGATCACCCTCGCGGCTTTCGCCGGGTCGCCCGCCTGCTTGCCATCCAGCCCGGCGAGAAACTTTGCGAAGCGCCCGCTCGTCGCGTCGTACTCGGGCATGTGCCGCTCCGCCTTGTGGAGCGAGCGGCTGATGAAGCCGGTCTTGAACGGCCCGGGCTGGACGAGACACACACGGATACCCAGCGGCCTCACTTCGGCGGCGATGGCTTCAAAGGCGAACTCCATGCCGGCCTTGGCGGCGCCGTATGCCCCGAACCCCGCGTAGTTGCTGATGGCGGCCGCCGCGGAGATGTTGACGATCACGCCCCGCTTCTGCTCGCGAAGGAGCGGCAACGCGGCACGCGTCATGTTGAGGGGCCCGAAGAGATTGGTCTCGATACAACGCCGCACCTGAAGCTCTGTGCATTCTTCAAACGCGCCCACCAGCCCGTATCCCGCATTGTTGACAAGGACATCAAGCCCGCCCAGCCGCGCCGCGGCGGCCGCGACTTCCGCGCAGTCCCCAGCAACGGTGACATCACCTCGCGGGCGACGATGGATTCCGGGAACGATGCGACCAGCGGGGCGAGCAACTCGGCCCGGCGCGAGGTGGCGATGACGCGATCACCCATCGACGCCGCAAAGCTTGCGATGTGGTGGCCAAAGCCGGACGATGCGCCCGTCACCACCCACACTCGCGGACGATCAAAGCCGGCCATGCAGTTCTCCAGGGTCTCGCGCAGGGTTCGCGGACGAAGCGGATGAGGTGTTGCGAAGGTAGAGGCGACACCGAAGAATCGAAGCGATGCTGGAAATGGATGCTATCAAAAATCAGTCGCGATGAAAACTTCATCGTGCTTAGGCGTACCCCAATACCGGACCGATCCATCGGCAAAGCGTCTTCGCGAGACACCCGGCTTTGGATAGGCGATGACGACATGACTACGTCTCGTTCATCACGCGGCGGCGCCCCGGCGTTGTCTCGGGCTGCCCGAGTTCACGCTCCAGAAGTCGCAAGTTCCACAGGTTTGCCTTGAAGAAGACATCGCCCGCATCACCGGCGATAGGCGCTAACCCTATAAGGAAATCCAGTGCAACGATGCCCAGCATGGCCGCAAGCGTGCGCCGCGAAACTCCGAGCTTGTGGGCCTGCCACACGATGTAGAGGGAGATGGCGGCACTGACGCTGTCACCCGCCGCGGGGATGAGCCCGATAAGCGGATCCAGGCCGAGCTTGATTGGCGTGTAAGGAATGGTGAAGACGCTGTCGAGCAGCCGGGCGAGAACGCGGACGCGGGTGAGGCGGGCGAGGTCGGCCTCGGAGAGGGCGCGCGGGCGCGGACCGGCCTCGGCACTCGAGGCGTGAGGCTGAGGGTTGGAGTCGGGGGCGATGGAATTCGCGATCACTAGTCCTTTCTTGGGATTGGCAGGTGGAGGGTTCCATCACGAAGTGGCAGGGGGCCGAGGGCCCGCAACCGGTCAAGAGCGAGACTGAGGGCGAGGTGCGCTCTGGGTCGTGTCACCACCTGAATATGGTGTGGAGGCACGGGGACCGCGCCTTCGTATATCGCTTGGGAGCTCATGCTCTCTTCATAGAGTTCGTGGATATCAATGAGCGCGTTGGTGCCTCCGAGGATTTTGACGATCGCCTCCCAGTTGCTCAGGGGGTCTGATCCGTCGCCGTCAATGATGCCCGAGATGTCGTGATACCCGATGCAGCAGGAGGCAAACAGGATTTCATCTTCGCTGTCATTGACGGCAATCTCGCCGTCAAGAAGCGTCCAGCCGAGCGAGCCGTTCGTCGTCCAAGGCTTTTTGGCTAGAACATCGGCTTGTTGGAAGACCGCGTCGAGAAACGCGACTCCATCACACCGCGGGGGGACGGAAATCACCATCGCCTCCGAACGCTCTCTCGCGATCAGGGGCGACGAGCGCGGCGACTTGCGCACCCCCGACGCCTGCGAGACGACCTCCAGCAGTTGGCCGATGGTGGCTTCCTTCGTGTCGAGCGCAATCGTGGTCGCGCGGAGGCGGTCGAGTGCCACGACGTTCGGAGTGGCATCGGGTTCGAGAATCAGATGCCGTGGATCGCTGCCGAGGGAGTCAAAAATCGCGAAGCTCTCCTTGAGGGCATGGATTGTCCCGGGAGTGCCGCTCTGGAAGAAAAGCAGGT
Source organism: Phycisphaerales bacterium (assembly GCA_041661205.1). Taxonomy (GTDB): domain Bacteria; phylum Planctomycetota; class Phycisphaerae; order Phycisphaerales; family UBA1924; genus RI-211. The sequence goes on along the minus strand of JBAZUW010000007.1, from coordinate 6,779 downwards.
CTCCGACGGTGCGGCAGTGGGTGACCCCGTCCGCACGAGGCAGATGTGTCCCGATCATGTTGGCCACGAAGCCCTCGCAATCGGGGGGAAAGTCTGGCTCGGGGTTAAGGCAGATCACATTCCGCCGCGCGGAGTCGACGAGTTCGGGTCGGCCGTCGGTGAAGTATTCCATGTCAATGCGCGGGCGCCGAATGGCGGCGAAGAATGTCTCGGACGAGCCGTGCCTGAAGGCAAGGCGGGTGCGCAGAGCCAGCAGGTATGCGAAAGGCGTTGAGACTTCGTGGCGAATGGCGCGAGTGTCGAGCTCTTGAATGAGCTGGTCGCGATAGGGGGGGACCTTACCGAGCGTGGCCGCGACCGCGTTTGCTTGCATCGTCTCGATACGTGGTACGTCGGGATCTGCCCACGGAACCACGAGCACGAGCGCCAACGTCGGAACCGCGCCCGGCCAGCCCCGTTCCTGCACGCGGGGCGTGACGCCCGCGGCGTACCACGCAGCCAACAGCACGAGCGCCGCGTACTTCAGGAACTTGGAGCGAGCTCGCCGGATGAGTTGGGCACGCCGCGGGTGTGAGGTGCCGCACTCCGGACACACCCACGGCCCGGGCTGATTGGCCTGCGATGTCATGTCATACCGACATCTGCGGCAGCGCGGGTGGCGGGCCCGGCGGCCGATGATGAAGGCAAGGCCCGCCAGCACGGCGAGCCAGAGGCAGACTTGGCTCAGGATGGGCCAGACCTGTGGCACGCCCGAGTGTATAGGCACTGCGCCGCCGCTGTTTCTCCCACGAATCAGCCGGGTGAGGCGCAAGTTGAGTTGGCACGTTGCGGGCTGTGCCGATTGATGAAATTCGCGAGCTCGTATTGCATGCGGGGAGAGGCGTAGATCATGACTCTGCCGGTATCGAAGGGGATGGCGTGGAGGGACGAGTCGTCTGAGGGCGCTGAAAGCCAGCCTTCAGGGAGTTCTTTATCTGACGGACGAGAAGTGCCACGGTAAATGTGATGCCCGGGGGCATCGAGAGTCTCCGAGAGTTCAAACATGAAGCGGCGTTCAATCGCCCTCCAATCTAGCATGGGGCTTGTGCTCTGAGACGACACAAGCGGGGAATAGTCGTGAACCATCGGGAACGCCGAGGCGATGCTCGGCGAAGTGCCGAGCACCAAGGCGCCGTGAGATACCGACCATGCTGCGAGCGATGTGCTGCTGTGCGATCCCGTTTCTGTATCGCGATATGCGAAGAGGTCGTCCAGCACGGCAAGTGCACTCCCGGGCGAAGGAGTCTCCGCAAGGTCGGTGCATGCACGACCGTCACTCCACAAGCATTCGTGCTCTGGCTTGAGCGGAATACCCGATTCCCGTGCAATGGACTTGAACTGTTCAAGGAAGGTGGCGTAACGGGGTTCGAGTGCGACGTTGGTGTGCGCAAGCCGCGCGATCAGGTTCATATCTCGAAAATGATCCGGTGTAATGTACTTCGCTGGATTTGCCGCGGCGGCGGCACGCATGGCGCGTGCCACGTCCTCGATGGCGGGGAATCGGGTTGGCGAATCGACACTCGCGAAGATCCAGCCGCCGAAGAAGTCACAGCCATGACCGTTGTAGTCGTTGGGAGCGAGATCCCACCACAAGTCGGAACTTTGCCAAGGGTCGTAGCCGTCGTCGACGAAGAGGCCGAAGCTCGGAACGCTCTCGAGCATGGATCGCCAGCGAGGCTTGACGCGTGTGGCGTAGAAGTACGTGCCAGGCTCTCCCGTGTACGGAAAGAGGCGGTTGCGGACAGCCGCGAGATCGTCGCAAGGCCAAGCAAGATTGCGGCGGTTGAGTTCCTCATCGAGCGACCCGGGCGGCTCGAACAATGCCATCCCGCAGTGCATGGGTCTGGGCGCGATCCACGGCGTCGCAACGATGAGCATGCCCGAAGGCACAGCGCCGCGCCAGCCATGGCGAGGAATGCGCGGCCACACGCCAAGCCCATACCAAGCGATCGCCGCGACCATAAATACCGGCATTGCCCATTTCGGAGAGCAGCGGCGGAGCAACTGCCGACGGGTGTTGTGCCGCGCACCACATTCCGGGCAGATGACAGCCGACGCAAGGCGTCGTGCAGCGCCTGTGGAGTGCCCCGAGAGGTCGTATTGGCATCTGCGGCAGTGCGGAGCGCTGGGCCGGACACCAAAGCACCAACGCACCAGGGCGATGAAGGCGAGCCAGAAGCACGCATCGCTCGCATACATCTGCCAAAACGTGTAGCCCATGGTGCGGTCAGACGACGGGCGTCTGTGGCGGTTCCTTAGATTTGGATCAGCAGTATCGAGGCTGAGAAGAGATCCCGGGCATTCGTCATGGTGGGAAAGGCTGCGTCGCATGCAGTATGCAGAAATCCGCAATCGAGCCATGGCCGTCGCATCGCTACCGTTGGTCCGATCACCCCGCGTCGGTCACGCAGGACCTTGGAGCGTCTGTGTCAAACTTTGCTCAAGACAACACGAGCCGTTCGGGACTCGCCGCGGCGCGACGGGCGGTCGTGAAACTCGGCAGCGCGGTGGTTGCACCAGGGGGCGAGCTTGACCTCGCCGGGGTTGCCGCGTTGGCGGCCGACCTTGCCGCGGTGCGGGCCGCCGGGCGCGAGGTGGTGGTGGTTACCTCGGGCGCGGTGGCGAGCGGGTTTCGGGCGCTGGGGCTGGAGAAGATGCCGCGCGCGATTGTGCTGAAGCAGGCGGCGGCCGCCATCGGGCAGCAGCGGCTCATGCGGGCGTGGGGCGATGCGTTTGCCACGCACGGCGTGGTGGTGGCGCAGGTGCTGTTAACGGCCGATGATCTTGACAGCCGCGAGCGCCAGCTTAACGCGCGGCGGACGCTCAACGAGCTCCTCGGCGCGGGCGTGGTGCCGATCATCAACGAGAACGACAGCGTGTCGTACGCGGAAATCAAAGTTGGCGACAACGATCGGCTTTCGGCGCTCGTCGCCGGATTGCTCGATGCCGAGGCGCTGGTGATTCTGTCGAGCGTGCGCGGGGTGTATGCGGGGGCGAGCGGGGAGCAGGTGGTGGCGAGCTTCGCGAACGCCGCAGCGGCCCGTGAGCACGTGCGACGCGAGACAAGCGGCGTGGGCACCGGAGGCATGGCGACCAAGATTGACGCGGCGGAGATCGCGGCCGACTCCGGAGCGCACGTGGTGATCGCGCCGGGGCGCGAGCCGGGCGTAGTGGGCCGGGTGCTCGCCGGCGAGGCCATGGGTACATACATCCCGCCGATGGGGCGAGTGCGGGGCGGGCGGCGGCGCTGGATCGGTCACGCATCGCGCGTGCGCGGCCGGCTGGTGGTGGATGCGGGGGCGGCGGCGGCGATTGCGTCGCGCGGCGCCAGTCTGCTTCCGGGCGGCGTCGTAGAAGTTGAGGGTCACTTTCCGGCCAACGCGGTGGTGGAGATCTTCGGGCCCTTCGGTCCGATCGCGCGGGGCGTGTGCGGCTACGACGCCGACGAAGTGCGGGCGATCAAGGGCAAACGCTCGGACCAGATCGAGCCGACCCTCGGGTACTGTTTGCGGGATGAGGTGGTGCACCGCAATGACATGGTGGTGAAGGGGTGAGGGGGTGGGAGGGTGAGTGGGTGAGTGGGTGACGAGCGGGAAGGCCTACAACCGACGCCGGAGCTGAGGCTTGGCTCCGGGTGGAGCAGGAGAATGATGCAGCAAGACGACGCAAGCACTTCGGCGGAATCGTCGACCTCAACGGTCCGCGACGCCGCGCTGCGCGCCAAGATGGCCGCACGTGAGGTGGCGACGCTGAGCGCCGACGAGAAGAACCAGGTGCTGCTGGGCGTGGCGGAGTGTGTTGAGGCCGCGGTGCCGGTGCTCATGATGTTCAACGCGCAGGATGTGTCTCGTGCGGAGAAGGCGGGCTTGGCGGCCGCCAAAATAGCCCGGCTCAAAATCACGCCCGAGTCGATCACGCAGTGTGTGGCGGGGCTGCGGCAGATCGCCGCGATGACCGACCCCGTCGGCCAAGTCACCGAAGAACGCACCGTACCCAGCGGGCTCAAGGTTCAGCGCGTGCGAGCGCCCTTGGGTGTCATCGCGATGATCTACGAGGCCCGGCCCCTCGTGACGCTCGACGCTTTCGCCCTGTGCTTCAAGGCCGGCAACGCGTGCGTGCTCAAGGGCGGGCGCGAGGCGAGCGAAACCAACACCGCCGTCGGCAAGTTCATCCACGCGGTGCTGGAGGGGCTCGGCCACAACCCTGACGCCTGCGTGCTGCTGCCCACACTCGAACGCGAACAGACGCGCGAGCTGCTGGGCATGGCCGACTGCATTGATCTCGCGATCCCGCGGGGCGGGCCCGAACTCATCGCGTTCGTGCGCGAGCACGCCAAGATGCCCACCGTCCAGCACGCCCAGGGCGTGTGCCACATCTATGTAGACGAAGACGCGGACCTGGAGATGGCACTGAAGGTGTGCGTGACTGCGAAAACCAGCGCCCCCGCGACGTGCAACGCCGCGGAGTGCGTGCTGGTGCACGCAAGTGTGGCAACGGCGCTCGTGCCGCGATTGTGCGAGGCCTTTCGCGAAGCCGGCGTGCAGGTGCGGGCTGATGCCAAGGCCCTGGCCCTCACCTCGCACGCCGAACCCGCAGGCGACGACGATTTCGGGCGCGAGTTCTTGGCTCTTGTTGTCGCGCTCAAAGTCGTCAGCGGCATGGACGAGGCGATCGCTCACATTCACCGGTACGGGTCGGACCATACCGAGGCGATCCTCACCCGCAACCCGGCCGCCGCCGACTGGTTTGTGAACCACGTGCAAAGTAGCTGTGTGGTGGTCAACGCCAGCACCCGGTTTAACGACGGTTTTCAGCTTGGTTTAGGGGCGGAAATCGGCATCAGCACCAGCCGCGTGCACGCCTACGGGCCCATGGGCTTGGAGGAGTTGACCACCCGGCGCTGGGTGGTACGCGGCGACGGTCAAACCCGGTAGACTTTGGCGAAACCGACGCGGGCAAACACCGATCAACGTGGCGAGGAGGATCTGCACATGGGTATCTGGGACCGTCTGAAGCAAGAGCTCATCGACATCATCCAGTTTCTGGATGACTCCAACAACACGCTCTGCTTCCGCTTCGAGCGTTTCCAGAACGAGATCAAGTACGGCGCCAAGCTCGTGGTGCGCGAGGGGCAGGTGGCGGTCTTCATCAACGAGGGCCAGCTCGCCGATGTCTTTCCCCCCGGCACGCACACGCTGCAAACCCAGAACATGCCCATCCTCGCCACGCTGAAGGGCTGGAAGTACGGGTTCGAGTCCCCCTTCAAGGCCGAGGTGTACTTCGTCTCGACCCGCCTGTTCACAGACCAGAAGTGGGGCACCATGAACCCGGTCATGCTCCGCGACCCGGAGTTTGGCCCGGTGCGCCTGCGGGCCTTCGGTACCTACGCGATGCGGGTGAAGGACGCGGGTACGTTCATCAAGAACGTCGTCGGCACCGACGGCCACTTCACCATCGACGAGATCAGCAACCAGCTCCGCAACCTCATCGTGAGCAACCTTGGGGACGCCTTGGGCCAGGCGAAGATTCCCATGCTCGATCTGGCGGGCAACTACCGCACCATCGGCGGCAAGATCGCCGAGGTCATGAAGCCGGAGTTCGACAAGCTCGGCATTGAACTCTCGACCATGCTCATCGAGAACGTCTCGCTCCCGCCAGAGGTGGAGGCGGCCCTCGACAAGCGTTCCAGCATGGGCATCGTCGGCGACCTCAACGCCTACGCCAAGTTCCAGGCGGCCGACGCGATCCGCGACGCCGCCAAGAACCCCGGCACGGGCGGGGCGGTCATCGGCATGGGCATGGGGCAGATGTTTGCGGGGATGATGGGCCAAGCCGCGAGCGGGCCGGGCGTGGCCAACGCCGGGCCGGGCACGCCGCCGCCGGTGCCTGGGCAGGCCCCCTTCTTTGTCGCGGTGAATGGCCAGCAGGCCGGGCCGTTTGACATCGGCATGCTGCGCAGCAAAGCCGCGACGGGTGAGCTGAACCCCGACATGCTGGTGTGGCGCCAGGGCATGGCCGGATGGACTCCGGCCAAGGATGTGCCGGAGTTGGCCCCGCTGTTTATGGCCCCGCCGCCGATTCCCGGCGCCCCGCCCCCGTTGCCGAAGGGGTAGCCTTACGAGCCCGAAGCGCAAGCGAGGGTCTCGCTGGTGTCGGCGGTCGATGAGTTTGAACAGTTTTATATTGTGCCGGCGCAAGCGAGACCCTCGCTTGCGCCTCGGGCTCGTAGATGGCAGGCCACGATTTGGATCCCCAGCCAGTCGCCACCACCGATCGCCGCTTCCCTTGCAAACAGTGCGGGGCCAAGCTGGAGTTCGCGCCGGGCACGTCGCACCTCACCTGCCCGTTCTGCGGCTGCGCCAACGAGATCACCCCCGAAGGCGTCGCCGAAGAGATCGATTACAAGGCCACGCTCGCCAAGCTCGCCAGCGGCGCGCCGCAGGCCTTTTCCGCGAGCGTCACGTGCACCGGCTGTGCCGCCACCGTCACGCCCCCGGCGAATGTCACGAGCTTTTCTTGCCCATTCTGTGGCACCAACATCGTGGTGCAGCCGGGCGGCGAGAATCGCATCCGCCCCAACGGCGTGCTGCCGTTCAAGATCACCAAAGACCAGGCCGCCGCTTCGTTCAAGAAGTGGCTGAAGTCCCTGTGGTTCGCGCCCAGCAAGCTCAAAAGCCAGGGGATGCTCGACAGCGGCATCAGCGGCCTCTACATGCCCGCCTGGACCTACGACGCCCACG